>JAFAOB010000502.1 GCA_019238055.1 Alphaproteobacteria bacterium | reverse complement strand
GCTGAACCATTTGGGCGGCTTGCAGCGGGTCGGTCCTTATGCCGGGAGTGACGACGAGGTCTTTGCAACTTGGAGGAGCGGCATCGCGGCTGTGGCCCAGTGTCCCAACGTCAACCTCAAGCTTGGCGGCATCGGCATGCCGCGGCTTGGCTATGACTGGCACACCCGCGAGAAGCCGATCGACTCAGAGGAGTTGGCCGCGTCGATGGCGCCGTTGATGACCTACTGCATCGAGCAGTTTGGTCCGGCGCGCTGCATGTTTGAGAGCAACTTCCCGGTCGATAAGGTGTCGTTTTCACACCATGTGCTGTTCAACGCGTTCAAGCGCTTTTCGAAGACTTATACGCCTTCGGAACGCGCCGCCCTGTTCCACGACACCGCGGTTCGCGCCTATCGGATCAGCGAAGGCTGACGCGCAAGTGTCCTATAAGTCGAACCGGCTCAAGCTTTCCGAAGCATTGCCCGGATTGTCTTGATCGGCACTCCATAGAGGTCGGCGACTGCGAGATCGACATTCCATATTTCACCAGGGTTCGAAGGTGCGCCGGTTTCTTTATTGGGATCTCGGGTGTGGTCGGACTCTCCGGGCTCACCGACGCACTCGCCACTTCCTGACGAATGGGTGCTGATGCCAGGATCGGCAAAACACGGGGTTTGGCCGCGGCACAGCGGAGAGCCGCTAGCGCACATCGAGCGCGATCGCGTGGCTCTCGCGCGTGCGCTCAGCCTTGGGATCAGATTGACCTGCAGATCGCTCTGCTCCGAGTTGATGCGCAAATAGTAATGGCGCACCAGCCCGTTGAAATTGAAGGGTGCAGCCGTCCTGACATAAAGCTGGATCGAGGTTAGCTCCGGCAGATCCTTCAGGTGATCGGCGGTGGCCATCAAAAAGCGCTGCGTATCCTCGAGCGTCATGCCTTGCGGCAGGTCGACGATCACCTGTAATTCGGTTTTATTGTCAAACGGCAACAGCTTGACCGTCACGTCTTTGGTCGCAAACAGGACGCACACGCCGAGTGTCGCGACGACGACCGCCAACAGGAACGGTTCCGAGCGTCTCCGACCAGTCAAAAGCGGGCGCGCTACAGAGAGATAAAGCCGCCCCATGCGGCCGGGACCGTGCTCCGCGCCTTCGGTCGCCGGCCCAGGACTGGCGTAATAGCGGCGCGAAATATGGTAAAGCAGCCACGGCGTGATACCCTCAGCCTGCGCTTGCGCCGGTTTGCCGCGGCTGTTAATCGCCGGATGAGACGTGCGCTGCACACACAAGTTTTTCATTAAAGAAGGGATAAGTATTTGACCAAGGCAATTTTCCTGTTAAAAACCCCGATGGATGAGAAATACGACAATGACTGTAAAGGTTCCTTTATCGGATATAGTTGGGGCAATGGGCGTAATGGTGGCCCTTGGCATTGCGGCAAGCGTAATAATCTACGCACAAGGCGGCAAACCTACCGATCAAATTCCTGTGGCTACTGCGGCGCAGCAACTTGCAGCTAACCAGACATGTGTGCCGCACACACCCATGAAGCCGAAGGCTATCACTGTTATACGTGATCGGCAGGGCCACCACCTAACACACGGATAATTACGTGTCATGCCGCGCCGGAGCTGTCATGTGTGTCATAAGCCGCAGTCTGGGCCTTACGGGAACTCGCTAAGCAGGACTATACGATACCGGCCTAGTCGGGTGCGCGCTGCATCGCCATAAGCTCCATCTCTCGCAAATGTACGGCCTCCGCCGAGACCAGACGGGTCGCATATTCCTCAAGAACGACGGACTTGTCTTTCACAAGCGAAAGTAATTCCCGATAGAGTTCCACTCCAGCCTCTTCCCGCTGTATTGATTCAACCAGGATCTCGTCAATCGTATTGTGCTGAGTGGTCGGCAACGCCGCGATGCCGAGAGCCGGTCTCTTGTGTAACCGCATGATCATTTGCCCCGCCTCTTGAGCATGAACCAGCGATTCCGTTGCGTTATCGCGCAACCATGAGGTGATCGGAATTCGCGCGTGACCGTAGATCATAAAGGAATAGTGCGTGTAGTAGATGACTGCGGCAAGCTCCATCTGCAGAATGCGGTTGAGTTGCTCGACGACGGTATCAACGTCAAATTGGAAAGATCTTGCCATTGTTTTCCCTCCCGAGGCGATATTTCTGATCAATCGTCGCTGGGTTCAGGACACAGCTTGTTCCTGTACATGAGATGATCAGGTCTGAGCCGATCCGATCGTATCCGCCATCTGCGCTCCCCGCGCGCCGAGTGGTTTCGGTGGGCCGGAGGTGCTCTGCTGCGCTGTCTGGTGCTCCATTTCCGCATTGAGCTGGGCGCCAACGAGGACAACGATGATCGACAACCACACCCAGGTCATAAAGCCAATAACCGCCCCGAGTGAGCCGTAAGTTTTGTTATAGCTTCCAAAATTGGCGACATACCATGAGAACAGGATCGATACGGCGAGCCACAATAGAGTCGCCGATGCGCTGCCCCAGGTGATCCATCTCCATTTTGGCTCAGCACGGCTCGGGCCATAGCGGTAAAAGATCGACAGCGCGACAGCCACCAGCACCAACAGGATCGGCCATCTCGCAATTTTCAAAAGGATGTTGGTCAGCCCCCGAAATGGGAAGTAATTGAGTACGACCGGGAGTGCGACGACAGCGGCAAACAACAATACAACGAAAACCATCAGTCCAAGGGTGAGCATCAACGCGATCGCGGTCAGATTTAAAAAACTTCGTTTCTCCTCCTCTTCATAAGCGATATTCAATCCATCAAAAATTGCCTTGACGCCGGAGGTCGCCGACCATAAGGCAATGGCCAAACTGATTAGAAAACTGATGCCGAGAGTAGTGCCGCTCTGCTGGCCGAGGTGGGTCAATTGTTCGCGCAAAACATCAATGGCCCCGCCGGGGGCGACGCCGGTTACAAGGTCGAGGTGGCCGACCATGCTCTTGGGGTCGAAAAACAGGCCGTAAATCGAAACCAGAGCCGAAATACCCGGGAAAATGGCCAATATCAGGTAAAACGTAACCCCAGCGGCGATCAACAATATTCGGTCCCGGGAGATGCGTTGATAAAGCCGCAGCAGAATATCCTTCCACCCAGGCCAGGGGATTTCGGCGGGCGTTGTTGCGGACCGACCGCGCCCATCTTGCTGTAATGTGAGATTGATCTGACCCGAATCCGGGCCAGGGTCGTCTTGCGGCGATCTCGAAGCGGAAGCGCGCCACATCATGCCGATCGCCAGCAGCGAAGCGCTTAGCAAAATCATCCAGGATGGCGGCGGCGACCCCGCTTGTGGCGCCTGATTAATACCATGCTGATGCATATCGCTAATAGTCATATCTTTGGAAATCTATGTTATGCATGCGCGTTTACGAACCCGCGTATTTCTATTAACTCTCGCGCGCAGCACGCGTTCCCGTGCAGTCTGAGGGCAAAATAATGAGCCTATCGCGCTTGGCGGGGGCGTATCAACCGGTACCGAGAGAGACGCTTACTCGAGCGGCGCAGGATTCCGCGCCACTGGCGCCACAACTCACCTCACTGGCTGGGACCTTGAAAAGCCCAGCAGATGGCGGCGCATGAGAGCCCGCGGACGACCAAGCTCTATAATCGGCGAAATGACGTCGTGAGTTTGGATCAGGTGGAAGGTGATGTTTTAATTGGCTCCTGCATACGGGGGCATAGGGGCCCCGGTGTGCAACGAGAGGCGGAAACCGACGGCTAAAGGCCCGGCGACGCATTCTCTCATTGGCGCGCTTGGGGACAGCGGCTCGGAATAGGATGCCACTCGTCGTCTGTCCTTTCGGCTATGCGCTGTGGATGGCCGACAGGCCCTCGCTCTACGCCGAGCTGATCGCCGATCCGCTCTATCTGCCGACGCTCGTCAGCACCTTACTCTTTGTCGGCCTCGCCGTGAACGTCAAAATGTTCCTGGCGCTGCTGCTGTCCGGCTTTTTCATGCGCCGCTGCTGGTGGATCAAGGCCTTGCTCGCGGTGTTTATTTTGCCCTGGGCAATCGCGACGGTACAGGCCTGCCTCTCGTTCCACTGGATGCTGATCGGCCGAATGGGTCTGATCGACGGCGCGTTATGCGCACTGTTTGGCATCGACGGCCCGAGCTGGTTGGATCACCGCTGGCTCGCGCTCGGATCGAACATCATTGCTTATGTCTGGAAATGGCTGCCGTTCTGGACCGTGATCTTCCTCGCCGGTCGGGTGACGATCCCGCGGGACATCTACGATGCGACGGAGATTGACGGCGCGACCGGGTCCCGCCGTTTTGTCCACGTCACGCTTCCGCTGCTGGCGAACCTCTATCTGATCTGTACATTGCTCTCCACCCTCTGGGCGATCGGCGACTTCACCACGGTCTATCTCGTTTCGAGCGGGGGTCCGGCGTTGTCGACGGAGGTGCTGGCGCCGCTCGGGCGCTACCCGTACCCGGCGCGCAAGCAGGCGGCAGAGACACCGATGTAGCCCGATTTCCTGACGCCCTATTTGCAGGCAATTTTCGAGACGATCGGCATCAAGTCAGTCGAATTCGTCCGGCTCGAAGGCATGGTGCGCGGCCCCGAGGCGGTAGCGCGCGCGCTCACCGCCGCGGACGCTTGGATCGAGCGACGGCTGCCCGAATTGATCGATAACCGATAACGTCAGGCGCGTGAAGCGCTTCCCTCAGGCGCCCTCTTGCCATGCCTCGCGCGCTCGGGCGTGTGCCAGCGCGGCGCCCGGCCAGTGTTCGGGACGGGCGCGACGATATTGCGGCGGGTAGACGGCATCGGCGCCAAGCGCCGCAGCGGCATGCCAACCCCAGCGCGGGTCGTCGAGAAACCCGCGTGCCAACGCGACGAAATCTGCCTGGCCACCGGCAACGATTGCCTCCGCCTGGTGCGGGCTGACGATCATGCCAACCGCCTGCACCACAATGCCGCTGGCCTTTTTGACCGCGGCAGCGAGCGGCACCTGATAGCCCGGTGCAATGGCGGGTCGCGCCTGCGGACTGATGCCGCCGGAGGAACGCAGACGTAATCGAACCCGATCGTGTGGAGTTCGCAAGCGAAAATGCCGGACTCATCCGTCGTGATCCCGCCGTCGATCCAATCGCAGCCGGTGATGCGCATGCCGAGCGGCTTCCGGCGCGGCCAGACCTCACGGGTCGCGGCCGCCACTTCAAGCGGGTAGCGCATGCGGTTGGCGAGGCTGCCGCCATAAGCATCGGTGCGTCGGTTGGCAATCGGGGACAGAAAGCTGTGCAGCAGAAAGCCGTGGGCGGCGAGTAATTCGACGAGATCAAAGCCGAGCCGGTCGGCGCGCCTGGCAGCGTTCGCGTGAGCATCGCGAATACGCGCCAAACCGGCCCCGTCGAGCGCTTGCGGAGCGGGCCAGTGATCATCAAAAGGAATCGCCGATGGCGCCACTGTCGTCCAGGCGCCGGCGTTAGGAGTGAGCGGCCCACCGCCCTCCCAAGGCAGCTTGGCTGACCCCTTACGCCTGGCATGGGCAAGCTGGATCCCGAGCGCCGCCGAACCCACCCGTCGGCAAAAGCCGACAACCCGCGCCAGCGCTGCCTCATTTGCATCGGAATAGAGGCCGAGGCAGCCGTGACTGATGCGGCCCGCCGGTTCGACCGCCGTTTGCTCGACGATGACAAGTGCGGCGCCGGAAAGCGACAGCGAGCCCAAGTGCTGGAGATGCCAATCATTTGCCACGCCGTCCTGGGCGCTGTACTGGCACATCGGCGACACCGCAATCCGATTGGCCAGGATGGCGCTGCCGAGGCTCAGCGGTCCGAACAGGCGAGGCATTCGTTGCATGAGGGTGACCATGTTATTGCTGCTCTATCGGCTGTGATATGGCGGAACTGCGTTCGCGCCAGACGAGCGTACTGATGACCATGAGGTGCGCGACATTGAATACGATGCCGGCCGCGAAGGCTGCGGCATAGAAGCCGACCACATCGTAGATCGCGCCGGCGAGCCAGCCGCCGAACGCCATGCCCGAGCCGCTGAACAGCAGAACGCTCGGCACCCGCCACGATGCTTCACTCGCTGGGAACAACTCACGCACCGCGAGCACATAGGCCGGGATGATGCCGCTGAAGCCGAGTCCGAACCAGGCCGAGACGGCGAACAGCCCGGCCTCGTTCTGCGTCAGCAGAAAACCGATCATCGCGGTGATCTGGCAGGCTGAGCCGGCAAGGATCGCCCGCAAACCGCCGATCCGGTCGGCGACATAGCCCCAGAACTGGCGGCTGACGAAGGCGCAGCCGAGCAGCACCGAAAGCATCGCCGCGCCCTGCGACACCGGAATGCCGAGATCCCCGCAAAATGCCACGAGATGACCTTGCGGCATCGCCATCGGCACGCAGCACAGAAATCCGGCCGCGCACAATCCGCTGAGCGCCATTGCTGGCCTCAGTCCCAGTACTGGGACTCCGGGCCGCGGACCGTGCCGGTCTCCCCCAGCCCCGGCGGCTTCCGGCGCCGGCCCGAGGACGAGGACCGCCGCCGGCAGGATCAGTACGATCTCCAGTGCGGCGAAGCCCAGCATCGTATAGCGCCAGCCGATATGCGCCTCCGCGACGGCGAAAATCGGCGCCCAGATACCAGCGGATATCGAGGAGCCGCTGCCGAACAAGGCCAAGGCGGTGCTGCGGCGCCCGTCAAACCAGCGCGACACGTAAATATACAGCGGAGCGTTGATGCCGGAATTCCCGAGCAAACCGACGAATAGGCCGTAGCCGACAAGCAGGCCGAACCGGCTGCCGCTTTGCGCGATAACCAACCCGACCGCGATCATCGCAGAGCTGAAGATCACGGTGAAGCGGATCCCGAAGCGCTCGGCAGCACGGCCCATCGGGATGCCGCCGAAGGATGCTCCGAGCCAGGCGAGCGAATAGGCGAGAGCCGGCACCGAGCGCTCGCCACCGAGATCGGCGGTGATCGATTTGAGCCCGACAACCGTGATCGCCGGCGCAGCGAATGAGACCGCGGCGATGCCAAGCGCGATGAGGCAGACTATCCAGGACCCGCGCGTCTCGATCGTTGCCGGGACGGGCGCTATAGAGATGGTTGCCGAGGAAACGGTCATATGGGTAGAAGACAGCGTGGCTGGGCGTTCCAGTAGCCGGAAGGGAAGCATTGTATTCGCAAGCGCCCTGAAAGGCGAAATACGATTCTGCCGGCCGGCCGGCAGTTCGCGGAACTCGTATGCGCCGCGATGTGTAAAAGCATAGATTTGACCTGACAGGCGGTCCTCTTCTCGTAGTGGGTGTCCGACAAGAGGAAAGTGTCAGAGGTCATGCGGTCTTGATGCTTTTTCTCCTTGGCATCAGCGCGTTCCTTAACCAGCGCCATCGCGTGTGCCGCAGCTCGGTTCGCGCTGGCAGAACCATCGAACGGGACGAGAAGCCTCACGGG
>JAFAOB010000501.1 GCA_019238055.1 Alphaproteobacteria bacterium | reverse complement strand
CTCTCGTTCGGCTTGTTTCGTCCGGGCTGGTGTTCCAGCGCGGCACGCCACCCGAGGCGGTCTATGCCTTCAAGCACGCCCTGGTTCAGGACGCGGCACACGGCAGCCTGCTGCGCACTTCTCGGCAGCAATTGCACGCGCAGATCGCCACAGCGCTCGAAACACATTTCTCCGAGATGATGGAGAACCGGCCCGAGCTCTTCGCGCAGCATTACGCGGAGGCCGGCCTCGTTCAAAAATCCGTCGCGTGCTGGGGCAAGGCCGGTCATCGGTCCGCCGCCCGTTCGGCGATGGCGGAAGCGGCCGCGCAATTTCAAAAGGGGCTGAATCAGCTGGCGCTGCTGCCGGACACCCCCGAACGGCAACGCCAAGAACTCGAATTTTTGAGTGCTTTAGGCGAAGTGTTGATCGCCGTTAAGGGACCTGCCGCGCCGGAAGCGGGCCATGCCCGCGACCTTGCACGAAAGCTGTGGGAGCAACTGGGCTCTCCCTCGGAATTCTTTCACGTCCCCTGGGGACAGGTTCTCTATTACATGAACCGCGGCGAGGTCGATTCGGCGCAGAGCTTGGCCGAGGATCTGCTGCGTTTGGCCCGTCAGCGCAACGATTCCGGCGGGCTCGTTCTCGGTCTCACCTACTCCGGTCGAAACTTGATGTTTATCGGCAGGTTTGCGTCGTCCCGGTCGCATTTGGAAGAAATGCTTACGCTTTATGATCCGATCTCCCGCCCGTCGTTTGCGCCCGGGGATCACGTGGCCTCACAAGCGTTTTTAGGGAACGTTCTTTTCTGTCTCGGCTTTCCCGACCAGGCATTGGCTCGGAGCAGCGCAGCAATCGCTGAGGCTCGGAGACTTGCTCATCTGCCGTCTTTGGCTCTTAGCTTGAATGTCGGCGCTAGGCTGCTTTCGCTCGTCGGAGACGACGCAGCCCTGGATGAGCGGGCAGACCAGCTGGTTGCGATGGCAACCGAGCAAGGTTTTCCCCTTTGGCGTGCGCTTGGAATCATCTATCGCGGATGGGCCAAGGTTAAAAACGGCGATGTGGCGGAAGGGATATCGCTCCTGCGCAGCGGTTCGGCCGCTTACCGCGCCACCGGGGCGGAGTTGTGGTTACCCTATCAGATCGCTCTTCTGGCGAGGGCGTACGAGATTGCAGGGCAAATTGAACGGGGCGTGGCGCTATTTGACGAGGCTTTACAGATCACCGAAAGGACAGGAGAGCGCTGGTTCGCAGCGGAGCTGAACAGGCACAAAGGCCAATTGCTGCTGTGGCAGGGGCATTCCGCGGCCGCCGAAGAACTGTACCGCAAGGCCCTGAGCATCGCCGAGGAGCAGGAAGCCAAGCTCTGGGAATTGCGCGCCGCCGCGAGCCTCGCCCGGCTCCGCCGCGACCAGGGTCGCCGCGCCGAAGCCAGCGAACTTCTCGCACCCATCTACGGCTGGTTCACCGAAGGCTTCGACACGCCCGATCTCAAAAATGCAAAGGCGCTGCTCAGCGAACTGGTCTGATTGGTTGATGGTGCGCCCTGCCGCGTATAAATGCGTATTCAGATGCGGCCGATCGAAGCGATCAGGCGCTTGCGGCGCGAAGGTTGGGATGAGCGGCAGGGCAAGGGTTCGCACTTGATCTTTCGAAAAGAGGGCAAGCGCGTCGTCGTGGCGAACCATCCCGGTGACATTCCGACCGGTACTTTGCGCGAGATCGCTCGACAGGCCGAATGGGAATGGCCGCCGAAAGCATAAGGGAGCCTGATGGCGACACGGCATTATATTGCGGTTGCCGACATCGCGCCGGGCGAGAGGATGTGGTCGATTGTGTTTCCGGACTTTCCCGGCGTGACCTCGGCTGCTTCCGAGTTCGCAGAAGTGCCACAACAAGCGCGCGATGCGCTTGCCACCGTTGTCGATGACATGCTCTCGGAGGGAGAAGCTCTGCCTCTATCTGTCGAGGAGGGTCGGCAAGCGGAGCCCGGTCGCGGAACATTTCATAATCCGCGCTACATTGTCGTACCGGTGGAGGTGCCGGAAAATCCGACGCGAATCAATGTCAGCATGGATCGCGGCCTGTTGAAGCGCATCGATGAAACTGCGGCACGCCGTGGCATGACCCGCTCGGGCTTTCTCGCCGAAGGCGCGCGAAAGCTGCTGCGGGCGCTTTCCGGATAGGCGAAGTACGGAGGGCGGAAAATGACTGATGTGATCGAGTTGAACGGGCGGCGCTACCGGCGGCCGGAGGAGCGGCCGGTTGTGGTGATCTGTGTCGACGGGTTCGACCCGGCTTATGTCGATCAGGGCATCGCCGACGGCGTTCTGCCGACGATCGCGGGCTTTGTCAGCAGAGGCTGGCGCGGCACCGCGGATGCGGCAATGCCGACCTTTACCAATCCGAATAATGTTTCGATCGTAACCGGCGCGCCGCCGGCGGTGCATGGCATAGCGGGAAACTATTATCTCGACCGCGACACCGGACGCGAAGTGATGATCACCGACGACCATCTGCTTCGAAGCGAGACAATTCTCGGGCTGATGTCGCAACACGGAGTGGCGGCTGCGGCTGTCACCGCGAAGGACAAATTGCGTCGGATGCTCGGGCACAGGCTTGCCGGCCCATGCTTTTCATCGGAGTATGCCGATGCCGAGGTCGAGGCGCTGGTGGGCCGGGCTCGGCCAAACATGTACTCGGCCGATCTGTCATTGTTCGTGCTCGATGCCGGCCTCGCCCTGCTCCGCTCGGGGGCCGCACGCCTCCTTTATTTGTCGCTGTCCGATTACGTTCAGCACGGCCATGCACCGGGCGATCCCGAAGCGGATACGTTTCACCAGGCGCTCGACGAGCGGGTCGCGCGATTTGTCGAAGCGGGCGCTGTCGTTGCGTTGACCGCCGATCACGGCATGAACGACAAACCGCGGGTCGTCTTTCTCGAAGACGAGCTGAGCCGGCGGTTTGGCGTCGGTGCCGCGCGCGTGATCTGCCCGATCACCGACCCGTTTGTTCGTCATCACGGGGCGCTGGGCTCGTTTGTCCGGGTTTATGCCCGAGAGCCCGACGACATCGCGGCGATGATGGCGGTCTCTGCCGAATTGTCCGGCATCGCCGGCGTCTTTGAGCGGGCCGAGGCGGCGGCGCGGTTCGAATTGCCATTCGATCTCGAAGCCGATTTTGTCGTGCTCGGGGACACGGCAACTGCGGTCGGCGCCACCCGCGCCGAGCATGACCTGTCAGGGCTTGCCGGCCACCGGCTGCGCTCGCATGGCGGCGAGGGTGAGCAGCGCGTGCCGTTCATGCTGTCGCGGCCACTAAACGCGCAATACCGGCAACGCGCCGAAACCTGCCGCCTGCGCAATTTCGACATCTTCGATTTCGCACTGAACGGCATCGCGTGAGGCGCCGCTCTCGAAAGCATGTGCAACATCGCAACGCATCGACATTGTGCTTCGATAAGCTGGCGGGCCGGGTTAGGGTGAGATGAATGCTGGGTGAACCGGCCCTCGGTTTGGGAGGAAACACAATGCATGCAACACGACGTGATTTGGCGATCGCGGGAGCGGTCGCGATTGGCGTGACGGGTCTGTTACGCGTCTCGCCGGTACGTGCCGACGCTTCCGATACGGCGGCGATCAAGGACAATGTCGAGGGGCTGCGCAAAGCGCTGTTGGCAGCCGATAAAGCTCAGTTGGAGCAGTTGACAGCGCCCGCGCTCAGCTATGGCCATTCGGACGGCCGGGTCCAGAACCAGGCGCAGTTCGTTGCCGGCGTGATGAACCGCAAGGCGGTCGTCAAATCGCTGACCTTTCCGGATCTGACGGTTACGGTTGCCGGCGACGCGGCGATCGTGCGCCACACCTATGCCTCCGAATCCGAGACCGCGGGCAAGACCAATAATGTCAGGATCGGCGTGCTCGCCGTCTGGCAAAAGCAGGACGGCAATTGGAAGCTGCTGGCGCGCCAAGGCTTCAAGCCGACACCCGCAGCCTAATAGCGGCGAGCCGGGTTGGCTGGCCGCGATCGGCGGCCGCAACCTGAGCGCCGCTGTTTTGAGCCGTACCACCGGAGGCCATGCGATGCCGTCGATGTTTAATGCACGTGACGCCGCCAATTACGAAAGGCTGATGGGCCGCTGGAGCCAACGCCTGGCGCCGGTCTTCATCGAACACGCCGGAATCGCCGATGGCGAGCGGATATTGGAGGTCGGCTGCGGCACCGGCAGCTTGACCTTTGCGCTGCCCGCGGCGGCCGACATCGCCAGCCTGACAGCGATTGACCATTCCGAAATCTATCTCGCCGCCGCGCAGGCGAAAAACCGCGATCCGCGCATCCGTATCGAGCATGGCGACGGCAGCGCGTTGCGCTTTGCCGATGCGAGCTTTGATCGCGCGCTATCGATGCTGGTCTTGAGGGCGGTCCTGCCGCAACCGGAGCAGGCGGTGGCCGAGATGCGGCGCGTCACGCGACCCGGCGGCGTCGTATGTGCCGCGTTCTGGGATTCGCCAGGCGGTGCAGTTGCCAACCGCATGTTTT
>JAFAOB010000414.1 GCA_019238055.1 Alphaproteobacteria bacterium | reverse complement strand
AATGCCTGGGTGCTGGAGAACAAGCGCTTGGCGCTGCGCTACGACCGGCTCGGGTTTGTCATTCAGTCGCTGCTCCAGGCGGCCTGCATATTCCTGGTTGCAGGCAGGCTCGCTCGGGAATTCTGAAAACCGCCTCTAATCACGCCGAAGATACGAAGCGGAAAAAGCTCACTTCAACGACGCTCAATCAGGGAGGACAGTATGAAAAAGATGCCAGCAATTTGGTTATCACTACCAATACTGGTCCCAGTTTTCATGGTTGGTGATTTTACTAAATGCGCATATTCGCAAGTTTATCAGGTAGACGTCTACGTTGGCTACCTAAATAATCTTTCAGGCCAACCAAGTGCCGAGAATACCCCCAGACCGTTCGCGAATCTCACGGGGCCTAGTCCTAACAAGCTCCTTGCACCCGATCAAATCGCCAGTTTAGACGCTCCGCATGACACGGGCGTGATCATGTTTATGAATAGCGGTGGCCGATTCGTGGATATAAACTTAGACAGCATCTGCGTAATAGTTCTCCAGAATGGTAACCAAGTGTGTCTTGCACCCCCGATAAACGGCACCACAGGGCCGACATGGTCACAAATTAATGGAGGATCTAGTTTCAGGCTAGAACCGGGGAGTTCGTTAGTACTTGCGGAGACAGGTAATACGCTGACCGGCCAGACGCAGGACTTTGATTTTGACACGAGTAACGTTATCCCGATAACCCCGACAACTCGAAATCCTCACGTAACGGGAACGATAGAAACCGACTTGTCTGGCAACGCGAGTTTTGATTTTGAGGACACACAGCGTGTGTTATTCGGCAATGAAGAGGCGGTGAACACTGCGGAAAGCCACTACTACGTCAAAATTGGACGAATTGGACGAGAGCAGTTGCCGCCGCCCCCAGGGCCTCTCGCGCTGCAGGTGGGCGGGACCTGCTCGCCGGCGTACCTTGCCAGCGCCTCTTTCGATGTTGGAAATTTTGGGGATACAGATCAGGCGGTCGAAGCGACAGGCCCAAACTTCACAGTGCTCCTCGATCCTCCAAACGATTCGCAACAAGGAGAACCTTCCCCGCTAAGCGGCCCCTTCCCGACGGTTATCCCTGCGGGCGGCCACGCATTATTTAACATGGATCTCGTGGACAATAGTATTCTCATGGCTAACCAACCAAGCGCTACTGTAGCTCGACTTACCTTAAATCTTGTAAACCCAAACCAACACGAGCCTCCTCTTGAGCTAATCCAGTCATGCGCACCTACCGGCCCTTGATCACGGTCACCTCGTGTGGCATGTGCGCTTGGGCCGCCTCGCGCGCGAGCAGGTGCTGAAAAGCTGCGGTGATGGCAGTGATTTTCCATAAGCGATTGTTATGCGACAAAACCTCCATAAGCCCATGATCTGACATAACACTCTTGAATTGTGAGAGGAGCTATTTCGTCCGGCTCCCCGTCCGAATTATTCCTCACAAGATCACCTCGATGCCCTTGCGGCGGATCACGTTAAGCAGTACCAGCGCCGGCCCGGTCGGCCGCTTCGCGCCCCGCTCCAGTTGCAAGACGTAGCCGACCGTGAGGTTGAGACAGCGGGCAAACACGGCTTGGCTCATATGCGCCTCTTCGCGCAGTTTTCGGATGTCGTCGCCGCTGATCGGCTCGGTCACCACGTCGGCCTTATCACCGAGATGGGGCAGCGTGATCTTGGCATGGGCCATCTCATCTATGATGCCGGCGCGGCGCATGTCGTCGGCCGTCTCCAGCAGCGCCTTGGTCAGCCGGCTAGGGTGTTTCCGTTTCGTCGCCATGAGCCACCTCCTGCAAAATTCCTTCGGCGAGCGCATCGCGACCTGTTGCGCGTCCGCCACCAGCCAGCCGGCCCCGATCTCCTGCAAGGTCAGCAATTCGTCCGAATCGATGTTCTCGCGTTCGTTTTTGGCGAACACGAACCGGCTCCGGCGGCGGGCCAAAACGGTCTTCGATTTCGTCCTCAAGCGCATCGAGAGCGCGTCGGGTTTGTGCTATCGCGACCCGGCGATGGAGCCGGATACGCAACTCCTCCTCCGGGATGTATTCGGCCGAGATAAAGGCCGGCACGCCGAGGCGAAACTCGGGCTTCCAATCTTCCTCGACCGGCTCGCAACACGGCACCCGACCTACGCGATGACGCAGAACCGCGCCTCTGGAAAATCAGCCCGCTCTCTTTCAGGCGTCGTCGGAATGACAAGCTTCGACGAAGTGGGGGAACTATATTTTCGGTATTGTGCCTTACCGTATCGCTCATATGGGCGCAAAGGGAAGAGAAGGGATGATAACGGAACACGAGGGATCACTGCCGGAGCAACCGACGACCGAACCTAAAGAGCCCGCTCAGGATCAGGTCGCTCAAATGATTCAGGATCTTGAGAAGCGCATGGCAACGCTCTCAGACGCCGTTGTGGAACAATCGACAGAGCGCGCGCAACTTAGCAGGGTGCTTCGGAGCTGGAGCGAGTTTGTCGCCATCGCCGCCGCCGATTTTCCGCGCAACCCGGAAACAGAGCGACCTCTCTCTTTGGGGATAGCAGGTCGGGGCAAAACCTCGTCCAGAGAATCAACTATCGTACAGGGCGACGTAAGCGTCACACCTTCATTAGATGAGATTAACGCTCTGCTCGAACAGCTTGATCACGACATCGCCGCTGAGCGTGCGACTATGGACAATTTGCTAAAACGAATTCGAGAACCACGCGATAACAGTCCCAGCAGGTGAGAATCCTAAGCTTCCCGGCGGCATTATGGTCGCTGGGGCGTAAGGTTGAGGAACTGCTCGCCCTACAGCGCACGACCAGAGAAGCGCTTGAAATCGTGAACAGTCGCCTGCGCGCGCTGGAGGACCGAACGATCTATCTCGAAGCGAATCAGGATAAGCTTGTCGGACAGGCTCAGTTGGCGGCGAGCGCGGCCTCAACGACGGTCGCGGGAGCGGTGATCTCTGACGTGGTGACCCGGTTGACGCGCCTTGAGATGCAGACTGAGGAACTTGGAAAACGCCTTCAGGCGCCGGAGTAGCCAGAACCTTCCGGGTTGCCTTGAGCAATCTGGCGGACACCGCGGGCTTTCCTTGCACGGTCGTGGTGGCTCTGCAAAGCCGCATGTACAGAAGGTGCCGGCACCGTCTCGATGCGGTAGCGTAGGTAGCTACCCGGCGATTTCGTCCATCGCCTCGCCGACCTGCGCGAGCCGCTCGTCCGGCGCCGCATTCGACCAGCTGCACACGAGGCGGTCCTCCCGCCAGGTCCAGCCTTCGAAGGACCGCTGCGGGGGTGAACCGCGAAAGGTTACTGCAATCCCGCCGGGCCCCGCGTCGACCCGCTGCAAGCCGAGCCGGCGCGCCCGGCGCCGCAGCCAGGCGATCCCCAGCAGGTTGCGCACCGGCTCCGGCGGCGCGCCAAAACGGTCTTCGATCTCGTCCTCGAGCGCGTCGAGGGCGCGTCGGGTTTGCGCCATCGCGACCCGGCGATGGAGGCGGATGCGCAACTCCTCCTCCGGAATATATTCGGCCGGGATAAAGGCCGGCACGCCGAGGCGAAGCTCGGGCTTCCAATCCTCCTCATTCGGCTCGCCATTTGCCGCGGCGACGGCGCGCGCCAATAGTTCCTGATAGAGCTCGAGCCCGATCAATTTGACATGGCCGGCCTGGGTCGGCCCGAGGATGTCGCCAGCGCCGCGCAGATCGAGGTCGCGCACGCTGATTTCGAGACCAGCTCCGGGCCGCTCCAGCGCTTCGAGTGTTTTGAGCCGCTTTTCGGCGGCACGGGTTGGCGGGGCAGCCGGATCGAGCAGCAGGTAGCAGGAGGCGCGCGCCCGTCCCCGCCCGACCCGGCCGCGAAGCTGATGCAATTGCGCCAAGCCAAAGCGGTCCGGGCGGCAAACGATCATCGTGTTGGCGGCCGGCAGGTCGAGGCCGCTCTCGACAATGCTGGTCGACAGCAGCACATCGCCGCCGCCATCGGCAAATTCGACTATGATATGGTCGAGCTCGGCGGGCGGCAGCCGGGCGTGCGCGATCACGATTTCCAGTTCGGGCGCCAGCTCGCCGAGCCGATTGGCAAGATCATCGATGTCTTCGATCCGCGGGGTGACCACAAAACTCTGACCGCCGCGCCGATCCTCCCACAGCAGCGCCTCGCGAACACTGACGGGATCGAAGGGCTGGACGACCGTTCGCACCGGCTGGCGCCGCACCGGCGGTGTCGCGATCACGCTGATCTCGGCGATGCCGACAAGCGCAATCTCCAGGGTGCGCGGGATCGGCGTCGCCGTCATCGTCAGCACGTGCAGATCGCGCCCCATTTGCCGCATCGCCGCCTTGTGCCGGGCGCCAAAGCGCTGCTCCTCATCAATGACGAGAAGACCCAACTCGGCAAAGCGCACGGTCTTTGACAACAAGGCATGCGTGCCGACCGCAATCTTTGCCGCGCCGCTGCGCAGCGCCTGCTTTGCCGCTTTGGCTTCACCCGCCGAAACGAAGCGTGACAATTGCACAATCTCGATCCCGAACGGCGCAAACCGCCGGCGGAAGGTTTCAAAGTGCTGGCGTGCGAGAACAGTGGTCGGGGCGAGCACCGCCGCCTGCTTGCCCGACAGCACCGCCGCAGCGGCAGCGCGCAGTGCCACTTCGGTCTTGCCAAAGCCGACCTCGCCGCAGATCAGCCGGTCCATCGGCCGCCCCGACCGCAAATCGCTCAACACAGCGCCAATGGCGCGGCTCTGGTCGGGGGTCTCCGTATACGGAAACCGATCCACAAAGCGGTTATAGGCGCGCCGCGGCGGATCGAGCACCGCGGCCCGTCGTTGCCTGCGCGCGGCGGCGAGCGCCACCAGCCCCTCCGCCGCGCAGGCGAGTTCGGCTTCGATTTCGGCGCGGCGCTGACGCCAGCGCTCGCCGTTGGGCCGGTCGAGCGTCACCTCGGCATCGGCCGAGCCATACCGGCGAATGCCGTCGATCTCGTCGATCGGTGCGAGAACCGCGGTGGGACCGGCATAAGCGAGCCGCACAAAATCTTCGGGAGACTCGCCGCTTTCCACCGTTTCGAGCCCCTCCAGCCGCCCGATGCCATGCTCGGGGTGGATTACAATGTCGCCGAGGCTGAGTTCGGTCTCCGGCAAGAGGCGCTGCGACGAGGCTCCTCCCCGATCGCTCTCCGGCCCCCACAAATCCGCCGCGGCCAGCACCACCACGCCGTCATAACGGAAGCCGGCTTCAAGCGGCACGATCAGCGCCGCGACGTCTATTCCTTCGCTGTCCTCCCAAGAGTTGATTGATTTTGCCGGGACAGGCGCGATGCGGGCCAATCGACGGAGCTGCCGCGGGGTTGCGGCGGTGAGCACGATGCGATCGCCGGCGCCGTGGCATCGCCGCAGATAGCGCCGCGCCGCATCGGCGGGATCGGCCGCGTTGGTAAAATTCGGCCCCGCTTCGCCGTCATGCCCGCCAAGATCGGGGCGTTCCCGCGACTCGAGCAGGCCGCGCCAGTCGTCTTCACTCAAATAGAACGCTTCGGGCGGGATCGGCGGCTCGGCGGCCCCGGTTCGGCCGACGATTTGCCGATAGCGGTAGGCATCGGCAATCTGATCGGTCCATGCTGCCGCGCGCTCCGCCGCGTCCGGATCGGTCGCGAGCAGGGCTTTCGGCAGATAGTCGAAGATGCTCTCGAGCCGAGGGTAAAAGCGCGGCAGCCGCTGCTCCATTCCGGCCGACCGTGGCTGCCCCGGTTCAAGCAGGATCTCCGAAGCCGGGTCGAGGAGCAGCGCTCCGGCATCGCCGATCGTGCGCTGCGAGACGGGATCGTAGCGCCTGACATCCTCGATCCTGCCATCACTATGGGCCAGCCGCGACGGAGACTCCGCCGCCGGCGGATAAAGGTCGATGACCTCCCCGCGCAGCGCCGCTTCGCCCGGACTCTCGACCTCCTCAACGATTGCGTAGCCCGCCCGGGCGAGGTAATCCCTGAACGCGGGAAGATCGAGCTCGTCCCCCGGCTGTAATCGAAAGGTACTGTCAGCCAGCGCAGAGCCGGGTGGCAACCGTTGCGAGGCGGCTTCGACGCTGGTCAACAGGATAAGCGGAGCGGTGCTTGAGGCGCGGCGCTCACCTCTTGCCAACAGCCGGTTGAGCACCGCCATGCGCCGGCCCATCGACCGCGCCGACGGCGACACGCGCTCATACGGAAGGCTGTCCCATGATGGCAAGTGCAAGACCGCGCGTTCCGGTGCGAACCCGCGAACGGCTGCCGCGAGGCGCACCGCCCGCGTGTCGCTGCGCGCGAGGTAAATGACCGCGCCGGAAGCCCGCGCCGCCCACCCGATCAAGCGCAGCGCCACAACACCGTCGGGCTCCGCAGCGGTTTCCGGGCCTGAGACGCTGAGGTCGGACCGATCGTCCGGCTCAGCCGACCGCGGCGTCATCGAGCTGTCGCAAAGGAATTGACCGGGTCAAAACCGGTCAGGCGAGGCGGCGCGGCGCCGGCCCGATTTCTTGGGCAACCACGCCGCCTTCATCCGAACGCTACTTCCGGCCGCGATCCTGATTTCCATCACCCTCCCCGTCATGCTGTTCCATATAGGTCCGGGTGTGATGGTGGATGTTGCCGTCCTTGTCGCGATATTCGCGCTCTTTGAGGCTCTGCTCCTCTTCGCGGTCCTCCCCGCCCTGGCGATCGCCGCGGCTCCCGCCATGCGACTGGCCTTGGCTGCGCGAGCGGTCATCGTCACGGCTCTGCGAATGGCTCTGAGCGTGGCTGCGCGAACCGCCTTCATGGCCGCCCGAGCGCCCCTCGTTTTCCTGCTCGCGGCCATGCTCGTGAGCGCGCTCGCGCGAGCCCTCGGTCGTTCCCTTGGTGCGGCCGGCTTCGCGATTTTCTTTCAACCGACCGTCATTCTCCGGGTCGCGGACCGAGCCTCGATGGTCCCCGCCTCGGCTCTCGTTCGATGCTGCCATATTGCTACTCCGTGGTTGCGTTACGCGGCCGAGAGATCGTGGCCGTCGGGAGTCTGAACGGTTGCCTCAGGAATAAGCTCCCGGCAGCGTGCCACCGGCGCTGTAAAATCGACGACGAAACAAGTATTTTCTGATCAAATCCGCCGGTACGAGGCGGGCTAACCCCCGGTCTGGAATATCCGGGTCGTTTGTCAGGAGGCCAGCATGCGCGAAGCCGTTATCGTCTCGACCGCACGGACCCCGATCGGGCGCGCCTATCGCGGCGCTTACAACGACACGCAGGCGCAAGCCTTGGCGGGGCACGTCGTCGCCGAGGCCGTTCGACGCGCTGGCATGGAGCCGGCCGAGGTCGAGGATGTCGTAATGGGTGCGGCGCTGCAGCAGGGCTCGACCGGCTACAACATTGCGCGTCAGGCGGCGCTGCGCGCCGGTCTGCCGGTCACGGTTCCCGGCATGTCGATCGACCGGCAATGCGCTTCGGGGCTGATGGCGATCGCGACCGCAGCAAAGGAGATCGTCGATGATGGGCTCGCGATCGCGATCGGCGGCGGCGTTGAATCGATCTCGCTGGTGCAGAACGACAAGCGCAACGAATACCGCGCCCAGGATCCGTGGCTGATCGAGCAGCGGCCCGACCTGTACATGACGATGATTGAAACCGCCGAGATCGTCGCCGAGCGTTACCAGGTCACGCGCGACGCACAAGATGAATACGCGCTGTCCTCGCAGCAGCGTACCGCCGCGGCCCAGGCCGCTGGGCGGCTCGATCGCGAGATCGTGCCCTTGCCGACGACGATGCGCGTCGACAATCGCGAGACCGGCGAAACCAGCTTCGTACCGGTGACACTCGACAAGGACGAGGGGAACCGCCCGTCAACCACACTCGCTGCGCTCGCGGCTTTGAAGCCGGTGTTTCGCGACGGGCAGCGGGTCAAGGAGGGCCGGTTCATCACCGCCGGCAACGCCTCGCAGCTCTCCGACGGCGCGTCCGCATCGCTGCTGATGGAGGCAAAAGAGGCCGAGCGCCGCGGGCTCGAGCCGCTTGGCGCCTATTGCGGCATGGCGGTCGCGGGCTGCGCACCGGACGAGATGGGGATCGGCCCGGTCTTTGCCGTGCCCAAACTCTTGGCGCCGCACGGCTTGCGCATCGACGATATCGGCCTCTGGGAATTGAACGAGGCTTTCGCAGTGCAGGCGCTCTATTGCCGCAACCGGCTCGGCATCGACCCCGAGCGCTACAATGTCGACGGCGGCGCGATCTCGATCGGCCATCCCTACGGCATGTCGGGCGCGCGCATGGTCGGCCATGCGCTGATCGAGGGCAAGCGCCGCGGTGTGCGCTATGTCGTTATTACGATGTGCGTTGGCGGCGGCATGGGAGCCGCCGGCCTGTTCGAGGTGTTGTAAAAGCAAGCTGACCCGCCGCGCCGCCCAGGCTAGTGCCGGGCGGTCTGCGCAATGCGCCGTTCGGGAGCCGTCACCGGTCCCGCTTTGTCGCCATCGGGAGCACATGCAGCGGCTTGCGCTTGCGGTGGTGCGACGGTTTCCGAACGCTGCCCCGGCAAGACGTGCGGGTATTCGCGGTCCAAGAAAGCGATCAGCTTTTCCCGAACCTCGCAGCGCAAATCCCAGGTTTGGCCCGGGCTGCGGGCGCTGACCAGCGCGCGCAATTGCAGCGCCGTCTCGGTCATATCGGTCACTTGCAGCTTTCCGACCTTGCCGTCCCACAGCTCGCTCTCGCGGAGGATCTGGTCGAGCTTCTGCCGCAGACGATCGACCGGAACCGAATAACCAACATGCAGAAACACGGTTCCGATCTGTGCCGCATTGTCATAGGTCCAATTCTGGAATGATTTTTCGATGAAATACGACAATGGCACGATCATGCGCCGCAGATCCCACAATCGCATCACGACATAAGTGCTGGTGATCGTCTCGATCCACCCGGTTTCACCTTCGATAACGACCTGATCCTCGACGCGGATTGGCTGGGTCATCGCGATCTGGATGCCGGCAAAGAGGTTGCTCAGCACCGGTCGGGCTGCAAGACCGAGGATGATGCCGGCTGCACCCGCCGAAGCGAACAGGCTGACCCCGTATTGGCGAACCGACTCGAACGTCATCAATGCCGAAGCAACAGTGATGATCACCAGCAGCGTCGTCGCCACCCGTTGCATGATGCGCATCTGGGTGACGTGTTTGCGCGCCAGCAGATTGGCTTCGACATCGGTGCGGAAGCGACGCAGATAAATCGTGATCGCAATGTCGATCGCGATGGCCGCGGTCCAGCCGATTGTCAGAATAAAGGCGACCAGCAGTGCATGCCCGATGGCCGCGAACACCGGAAAAGAAAACCGGGCCGCCGGCAATGCGGCGCCGAGGGCGAAGATCACGACAAAAGCGCTGGCCGGCCCTTGGCCGCGCTGCAATAGCCGCTGCAGAAATGAACTGCGCCGCCCGGCGAGCCGGATCAGCCAGTGCGTGAGCCAGCGATAAATCGCCAACACGACCAGCGCCGGCACAATCATGACGAGCGCGCCCAACACCCAGGACGGTATCACCGCAAGAAAGGCTGACATTAAAAACCCGCTGTTTCGACTCCGGCACCGGGTTGCCCGGCACGTCCCCGCAGGGATAACAGCAAAAAAGCGGCCGATGGCCCGCCGCTGCCACTCGCTTGTTACAGCAGGAACAATTACTCTGACAAAGCGGGTGCGTCGCAACGACGGGGTGCACCCGATTCTGTGATCATCGGAGGACCCCCGATGGAAGCCTCGGCAAAGACCGCCCTGCTCGAGCATCTCGGCCGCCAGCATCAGGCAATGGTGGCGCTGCTTGCCGAGCTCGTCGACATCGATTCGGGCAGCTACAACAAACGCGGAGTCGATCAGGTCGAAGAGCGGTTGCGGGTCTGGCTCGAAGCCGTAGGCATCTCCTGCGAGCTATTCCCGAACGAGCGCTTTGGCGGATGCATGGCGGCGCGGCTGCCCGGCGCCGATGGCGGTAGCCGTCCGATTGTACTGATGGGCCATTGCGACACCGTATTCCCCGAAGGCACCGTCGCGCAGCGGCCATTCCGCATCGACGGCAACCAAGCGTTTGGGCCTGGAGTCGCCGATATGAAGGCGGGCTTGGTGATGAACACCTTTGTGCTCGACGCCTTGCGACGGTTTGGCGTTCCCTGCCCCGTTACCGGGGTTTACACCGCCGATGAGGAGATCGCCTCGCCCTCCTCACGCCCGATCATTGAAGCCGAGGCCAAGCATGCGCGCGCGGTGTTCAACGCCGAGCCGGGCCGGCCCTCGGGCAATGTCGTCTCGCGGCGCAAGGGTGCGGCGTTTATCGAATTGGAGGTGACCGGACGTGCGGCGCATTCGGGTGCCGCCCACGCCCAAGGGGTCAGCGCGATCGAAGCACTGGCGCGCAAGATCCAGCGTCTGCATCGGCTGACCGATTACGATCTCGGCACCACGGTCAATGTCGGTCTGATCCAGGGCGGGCAATCGGTCAATACCGTGGCGCCACGCGCCACCGCGGGTATCGATGTGCGCTTTCCGACCCTCAATATCATGGAAAAGATCTTGGGTGAGGTGCGCGAGATCTGCACTTGCTGCGAATTGCCGGGCAGCGAGAGCCGCATTCTGTGCGAAGGCAATTTCCTGCCACTGGAGCAGGACGAGGCGAGCCGCGAGCTTCTCGACCGCTACGCCCGTGCCGCCGCCGGGCTCGGTCTGCAGGTCGCAGGCGAGCCGACCGGCGGCTCGGCCGATAGCGGCTTTACCGCCGCCCTCGGCACGCCGACCTTGTGCGCCACCGGCCCGGTCGGCGGCAACGCCCACACCGACGACGAATGGTGCCGCATCGACACGCTCGTCCCGCGCGCCCAAGCCTTGGCTCTGACGGTGCTAGAGGTCGCAGCGGGGTGAAGCGCTATCAAAGCCCGCGTAACGCATCCGCTGGTTATCTGCATCCAGAAGTTGCAGATATGAAAAACGCGATTGAGACCTTGCCCGTCCCCTCCATATGATCGGGGGTGTGGCGGGGGTGTGGTTAGGCTCGGGCTGGTCGGGTTCAGCAGGTGTATGATGGCGTTGATGTTGAGCAAGACCTATCACGCCCTGCTCTCGGCTGGTGCCTCTGAAGAAGAGGCCCAGGCTGCCGCCGAGGAATTGGCTGATTATGAGAGTCGCATCACCTCCATTGACACTCGCCTTGGTCGAATCGAGGGAAGGCTTGAAAGCTTGGAGCGGGAGGTAACCTCTCGCTTCACACCGCTAACCTGGGCTGTTGGCATCAATGCAGCAGCCACGATCGCAATCCTGGGCACCTTACTTCATGGGCGATGGTTCTAGTTTTTGACTAGAGCTAACGGACTCTCCTGTCCTTGGAAAGAGTCACTAGGTCTAGAGCCGTACAACAGTTTATCTGAAAGAGCACTGGTTAATTTAAAGAAAGTTAACTGGCACAGCTTATCTTTGACTGGAGTGAGAGAAATCTTTAATGGCCCATTTTTCAGTTCCAGCGTGATCTTTCCTGACCACCCCGGTTGAATCCACGGTGCGGTTTGATGGATTGAAATACCCGTCCTCGCATAACCGCTTCTTCCTTCTACGAGCGCCATAAGATTGTTGGGCATACAGATTGTTTCATAGACTTGTGCTAATACAAACTCATCTGGATCAAGTTGGTATGTTTCTGGTTTTCCATGTTTGTCACGTGGATTAAGTTCTGTTTCTGACCAAAGGCCAAGATCACTTATTTCCTTCAAACCCTTATCAAGGGAAAATCTCGCACTGGTGGTCGTTATCCATTTTGTGAACTTATGCCCAAGGCGGAGATCTATCGATGCTGGACCCCACTGCTCTTCCTCAAGTGGGGGGTCGAATTTGATTTCCTCTTTTGCTACTGCCTCTCGTAATTCCGGCTGAGATAGGATCATTGGGTTCTCTGATTATGCTGCCACGAACAACCTATTTGGGGTAAATCGACACTTTCTGAAAAACATGATAGTGTTTGGCTCGAAGGTGATGTTATCTATTTGAAAAAGCAAGATAACAGCGAAATATTTGTAACTGCTCAGGTGGTCTGAGGTAGGGCCTATTTGGTGGCCGATGCGCGGCCGCGGCGATAGATATGGTTGACACGGGATAGTGGTCGTGATTCCACGCTTCGATGAATGGCGACGCGCTTGCCCGTCTTTCCAAGGACGACC
>JAFAOB010000395.1 GCA_019238055.1 Alphaproteobacteria bacterium | reverse complement strand
TCGGCGACATCAATTTGGGCGAGACCGTCACAATGGCGCCGTTGGCGGTCAAGGGCAAGGTGCTCGTCGGCAATAGCGGGGGCGAGCTCGGGGTGCGCGGGTGGGTCACAGCGGTCGACGAAAACAGCGGTCAGATCGCTTGGCGCGCTTATGCCACCGGGCCTGATAAGGACGTGCTGATCGGCAGCGGTTTCAAACCCTTTTACAAAAGCATGCAGGGCACCGATCTCGGCCTCAGCAGTTGGCCCGCCGGCAAATGGGAAATCGGCGGCGGCACGATGTGGGGCTGGATCCAATACGACCCGCAACTCGATTTGATTTATTACGGCACGGCTAACCCTTCGCCATGGAATGAAAACGAGCGGCCGGGCGATAATCTGTGGACGACGGCGCAATTCGCCCGCAATCCGATACCGGGATGGCGCGATGGGCCTATCAATATACTCCGCATGACGATTTCGATTACGACGAAATCAACGAAAGCATCTTGATCGATATGCCGGTCAATGGCCAGTTCCGTAAGGCGCTGGTCCATATCGGCCGCAACGGGTACATCTATGTTCTCGACCGGGTAACGGGGCAAGTGTACAGCGCCACGCCCTATGACACGATCAATGCGACCAAAGGAATCGACCTTAAGACGGGGCGGCCAATCAAAAACGAGGAAAAGAAACCCTCGCCGGGCAAGACCGTCAGCGACATCTGTCCGAATGCCGATGGCGCGAAGGATTGGCAACCTTCGGCCTGGTCGCCGCGCATACATCTGATCTACATACCGCATCAGCATTTATGCATGAATTGGAAGACAACACAGGTCGCCTACATCGCTGGCACTCCCTATGTCGGCGCGACCGTCGACATGTTTGCTGGTCCGGGCGGGTATCGCGGCGAGTTTATGGCCTGGGACCCCCGTGGGGCAGAAAAGGTTTAGGCGATTAAAGAAAATTTTCCGGTGTGGAGCGGCGCGGTCGTGACCGCCGGCGACATCGCCTTTTACGGCACGATGGACCGCTGGTTCAAAGCCGTCGACGCCCGCAACGGCAAGCTGTTGTGGCAGGTCCGCACGCCCTCCGGCATCATCGGCCAGCCGATTTCCTATATGGGCAGCGACGGTCGGCAGTATATCGCGATCCTATCTGGGGTCGGCGGCTGGCCGGGGGTTGTCGCCAATGCCGAGGTCGATCCGCGCGTGCGCAACGGGGCTCTCGGTTTTACCGGCGCTATGCAGGATTTGCCGGCTTACACCGCGAGCGGCAGCACACTGCTTGTCTTTGCGCTCCCGCGCCATGGGACGCCGCCCGAGGGAGCGCCACTGCCGACCCAGCATGGCGGGTCGGAACAGGGGGGAAATCCGAGCTACGGGCCAGGTAATCCGAAAAAAGGGCCGGACCCGGACAATGCACCAAACCGCTGATCCATCCCGGCATCATCTCAACCCGGCGCCGCGCTGTCGGCTGTTGCTGTCGGCGTGCGCTGGAATGGCTGCGTTGGCGATCACGATGCTCGCCGCAGCCGCGGCGCCCGCAGCCAGCCCCTCACCGCTCCGCGTCTGCGCCGATGCGGACAATATGCCGTCCTCGGATGCCAAGGGCAGGGGGTTTGAGGACCGGATCGCAGCGCTGGTGGCGGCCCAACTAGGGCGGCCCCTCGCCTACAGCTGGGTGCCGCAGCGGCCGGATCTCGTTCGCAACGCGCTCGCAAGCGGCCGATGCGACATGGTCGTCGGGGTGCCGAACCAAGCCGATTGGGTCGAGACTACCCGCCCCTATTACTGTCAAGCTATGTTTTGATTTCGCGGACCGATTGCAATCTCGACATCACATCGACAAAAGATCACCGCCTGCGGCAGCTGAAAATCGGCGTTGCCACAGTCGGCGGAGACCTTCTGTACAGCCCGCCAGCCCATGCATTAGCCGGACTCGGGCTCGAACGGCAGCTGGTCGGCTATCCGGCCGACGGCGGTGCCGGCAGCGCCGGACAGCGCGGCCGGATCATCGACGCGGTTGTCCGCGGCGATATTGACATCGCAGCAGTTTGGGGACCGCTTGCCGGATATTTTGTGCAGCGGGCGCCGGTCAGGCTCAAGGTTACCGTTGTTGGCGACACCGACGAGTTCAGCAATCGCAAAGCCCATTTCGAGCTTCTCGGACTGCAATACGAAATCTCGATGGGCGTGCAGCGCGGGAATGACGAGTTGCGCCGCCAGCTCGATCTGGCGATCGGGCGCGCCCGACCGTCGATCAACGCAGTTCTCACTGATTTCGGCGTTCCGTTGATCGAGCCGGCGCGTCTTTCTGCATTCGTCGCACCGTCCCGCGGGATAGCGGATTAGGCAGCCTCGGATGTCTCACCTCTCGTGCCTCACCGCCACCCTTGCCGCATTGGTTGCTGCAGCCTGCCTCGCTCTATTCGGCCTCGAAAGTGCATCTGCCCAGTCGCAGCAGCCGAGCGGGCCCGGCATCGGGCCGCAGCAGAATCCGGGCGGGCCGAACCCAACTGCGAGCGAGCCCTCGCTGCGACCGACCGGGCCCGGGACACCGCTGCAACAGAATATCGGCGGCCCACCTATCCACAGCCTCGGCGAGCCGTCCAGTCAGCAACAGCTGATGTTGCAATATGGCGGCGGCCCCGGAAGTTTGATTGACACACCAGTCTCGAACCTGTTTCCGGGGGGTCTCGACCCGGCCAAATATCGTCAATCCGGTCGGGAGCGATCCGGCGGCGGTGCAGCGCGGCATGGAATACTTCAACGCGATGAATTGCGTCGGCTGTCACGCGCCCAATGGCGGCGGCGGCATGGGTCGGGCGCTCAGCAACCGCTATTTTTTGTACGGCTGGGAGCCGGCCAACATCTTCATCACGATCAAGCAGGGTCGACCCAACGGCATGCCCGCCTGGGGCAGTGTGCTGCCGGACGCGGTGATCTGGGATCTTGTCGCCTATGTGCAAAAAATCAGCCAGGCGCCCGAGACCGAGTGGGGAAAAACCATTTCGCGCCAATCTCCGGCGATCGAGCAGGTTCCGGCCGAGTATCTAACCACGATTGATCCCTGGGCCTATACCGAGCCGTTCAGCCATGGCCAGGCCCCGGCCGGCGGCGAGGGCAGCAAAAGCGGTGGAGGCAAATAATTGGCACCAGGCGTCGCCCGGCTGATCGCTTCAAGTCTGTCGGCCTACACTGCGCCGCGGATCACGGGCGGTGTAGCCATGGCTGGGTGGTGGACGTGGCCGCTCGCAGCAGGATTGCCGTTGCTGGTATCTCGGCCCGTCTTTGCCGACACGCCAATGGCGTATACCTATGGCTTTGGCGCCAAGGCCTATCCGGTCGTCAATCTGCTGCGGGGACTGATCATCATCTCGCTGGTGGTGATCGCGGTCATCGCCCTCCTGGTCGTTGTCGGGTCATTGCTGCGGCGCGTCCGCCCCCCGGGCGGAGAGGTCGGTCGGGTGCCGCTGCTGCCAGCCGGGAAGGGGCTCGGGTTCATCTATATCGGCACCGCACTGACGACGATGGCACTGTTCGGCTTTGCCGCCTGGACCTTTGCCACACTGGCGGCGGTAACCGGGCCGAAAGGCAACAAAGCGGCGTTATCGATCCACCTGATCGGCCATCAATGGTGGTGGGAGGTCGTGTACAACGACGCCGCGCACCCGGCCCGCATCTTCACGACCGCCAACGAGATTCACATCCCGACCGGGACCGAAGTTCGGGTCGAATTGACGAGCCCTGATGTGATCCACTCGTTCTGGGTGCCGCAATTGACCGGCAAGATGGATCTGATCCCGGGGCAGCAAAACGAGACCTGGTTTGAAGCCGACCGGCCGGGGACTTACCGCGGCCAATGCACCGTGTATTGCGGGCTGCAGCACGCCCATATGAACCTGCTTGTTGTCGCCGAGCCGCCCAAGCAGTTTTAGGCGTGGTGGGGACGGCAGCTGGAGCCCGCGCCGCCGCCGAGTTCTCCGCTAGTCGCCGCCGGGCAATCCAATTTTATCGTCCATTGCGGGGTTTGCCACACGGTGCGCGGCACCGTGGCAATGGGACGGCTCGGTCCCGATCTCAGCCATCTGATGAGCCGCAGCACGATCGCCGCCGGCAGCTTGCCGAATACGATTGGCTATCTCTCCGGTTGGATCGCCGACCCGCAGGACATCAAGCCGGGCGTTCTGATGCCCGTGCTCGACCTCTCGGGTCCACAATTGAACAGCATCCGAGAGTTTCTCGGGACCTTGAAATAAGGAGCCGCTCGTGACGGTCGAGGCCGAACGCCTGCCCGCGGTAAGCGATATAGAGCCCGCTCTCGAACATAAATTGCACGAAATGTGGGAGTCGAAGCCGGGCATTCGCGGCTGGCTGTCGACCGTAGATCACAAAGAGGTGGGTATACTCTACCTCGTCACGGCATTTGTCCTGCTGGTTTTTGGCGGTATCCAGGCGCTGATCATGCGGCTGCAGCTCGCCGGCCCCGATCAGCATATCCTGAAGCCGGAGCAGTACAACGAATTGTTCTCGATGCACGGCATTACTATGATCTTCTGGTATTCGTTTCCCGTGCTGTCGGGCTTTGCCAATTATTTCTGGCCGTTGCTGCTCGGCTCGCGCGACATGGCGTTTCCGTGGCTCAATGCGTTCTCGTATTGGGTGTTTCTGGCATCGAGCATTTTCCTCTATTGCAGCTTCGCGGTCGGAGTGGCGCCCAACGCCGGGTGGTTCGACTACCCGCCTTATGCCTCGCGTGAATTCAATCCCGGCCCGAACATCGATTTTTATACCCTCGGCCTGATTTTTATCGGGATTTCGTGGACCGCGGGCGGCGTCAATTTCGTCGCCACAAGCCTGCGCACCCGCTGCCCCGGGGTCGATCAACCGCTTTCCGGTCGTGATCTGGGGTACGCTCAGCGCCAATGCGGCCGGCATGCTGGTGGTACCGACGGTCAGCGTCGCCTGCTTTTTCTTGTGGATGGACCGCAATTTCGGCACGCATTTTTTCGAGGCGCAGAGGGGCGGCCAACCCTTGTTGTGGCAGCATCTGTTTTGGATGTTTGCGCATCCCTGGGTTTACATGATTGTATTGCCGGCGATGGGCATCGTATCGGACGCGATCCCAACCTTTTGCCGCCGTCCGCTGGTCGGCTACACCGCCGTCGTCCTGTCCACGGTCTTGACCCAGATGATCGGGTTCGGCGTGTGGCTGCACCACATGTTCACGACGGGCCTGCCGGTACTCGGCTTGTCGTTTTTTGGCGCGACCTCGCTTCTGATCACGATCCCGAGTGCGGTGCAGGTGTTCTCGTGGGTGGCGACGATCTGGACCGGGCGGCCGGTATTCACCACCGCCATGCTGTTTTTTACCGGCTTTATCGTGTTGTTCGTGATTGGTGGCGTTTCCGGCTTTATGAGCGGCGCGGTTCCGGTCGATTGGGAATTGCACAACACCTACTTCATCGTCGGCCACATTCACTATGTGCTGATCGGCATCAATCTGTTTCCGGTAATCGGCGCCGTTTATTACTGGTTCCCGAAAATCACCGGGCGGCTGTTGAACGAAACGCTCGGCAAGATCAATTTCTGGATCATGTTCGTCGGCTTCAATGTCGGCTTTTTTACGATGCACATTACTGGGCTGATGGGCATGCCGCGGCGACTCTACACCTATCCGGCCGGGCTCGGCTGGCATGTGCCGAACCTGATTACGACGATCGGCGCCTTTATCTTGGCATTCGGCATTCTGCTGTTCTTCATCAATGTCGGATACAGCCTGAAACGGGGTGCGATCGCCGGCCCCAACCCATGGGACGCGCATTCGCTCGAATGGTCGGTCTCCTCGCCGCCTCCGCCCTACAATTTCGCCGTGATCCCGTCGGTCGCGAGCCGCCATCCGCTTTGGGAAGATCGCATCGGCGAAGGCGAGGGACGTTCGGTCCTGGATCGCGGCCTCGTGCTCGACGACCATCACGAGACGCTCGGCGTCAGTGTTTTCGACGGCGTGCCCGACATGATCTTCAAAATGCCGAGCCCGACCTATCTGCCGCTGCTGCTAACCTTATGCATCTCGGCCGGGTTCGCCGGACTGATCAGCCATATCTGGGCAATTTCCTATGCCGGGCTCGGGCTCGGTGTCCTCGTCTCGCTGATCTGGCTGTGGCCACGCGAGGAAGTCGGGCAGCGGGAGCTATTGCATGGTTGACCAGACCTTCCCGAACCGGCCGCCGCTGCCCGTCGGCAGCATCGGGCTGCATTCGGCCGGCTTTACCGGAATGGCGCTGTTAATCCTATCGGAAGCCTCGGTTTTCGCCTATTTGTTCTTTGCCTATTTTTATTTTTCGGTGCAGCCACATTCAGGCGCCTGGCCGCCGAGCGGCCCGCCCAGCTTCAAATATTCCGCCCTACAAGCCGGCATCATGCTGATCGGCTGCGCCACCGCGTGGTGGGCGAACCGTTCGGCCGCGCGCGGCGCCCGCCCGGCCGTACTGCTCGCATTGGGGTTGAGCCTGCTGCTCGCTCTTTCCTTCATCGCGCTGCAGTTCGCCGATTGGTACGACAAGCCGTATTCGCTGGCGAGCGACGCCGCGAGCTCGTTTTACTTTGTGATTACCGGGGTTCATTTGGCCCATGTTGTCGCCGGCGCGCTGATGATCGCAGCCGTGCTGGTGTGGTCGGCGCTCGGCTATTTCGGCCCGGTGCGGCACGTTCCGATCCTAGTCACCGCGTTTTATTGGTATTTTTTGGCTGTGGCGTATCTGTGGCTGTTTTTCACACTGTACGGCACACCTCGGTTGGCGTGAGCCATCATGGCCGAGCAAGAGATCGTCCCCTACAGCCTGTCGGAGCATCCCGATCCGCATCGCCATGCGGTCAGCAACACCGCGCTGCTCGCCTGCCTATTCGTCCCGCCGGTCATGTGGGCCGGCAACCTGATCATCGATTACGCGCTCGTTGGTCATTCCTGCTATCCGGGCGAGGTGCCGCTGACGCGGCCGACGGCCGGGTTCGTGTGGCCGCTGATTTTCGCCTTTCATCTGCTCGCCCTGCTGGTCATCGCCGCGAGCTTCCTGCTAGCGCTGCGCAATTGGCGGGTCACCGGCCCGCCCATGGGCCATGCGCACCAATTGATGCATCGCGGCGAGGGCCGCAGCCGCTATTTCGGCATTGTCGCGATGGGCTGGGCGGCTGTTTTGTTTGTTGTCGTGGCGACGCAGACCGTCGCCTTTTATTGGGTCCCATTATGCGAGCGCTGACGCGAGCAGCGGCGGGCGCCTTGCTGTTGCTCGCGAGCGCCAGGGCGGCAGACGCAGGCAAAGCCGGGCTCGATCGCGCCGTCGAGTGGAGCTGGGACTGGTGGGTTCTGGCGAGCCTCGCCCTCACCGCATTCTGGTATGGCAGCGGAGTGGTCCGCCTGCACCGCCGCCTCGGCGCTGCCCGCATCGTCGACGGTTTCGAGAGCGCCACTTATGCGTGCGGATTAGGGACAATCTTTTTTGCACTCCAATCGCCGATCGACAGCATTAGCGACCAGCTGTTTTGCGTTCACATGGTCCAGCACTTGCTCCTGATGCTGGTCGCAGCGCCGTTGCTCGTGCTGGGTCGGCCGGCCATCGCATTTTTGTGGGCGTTTCAGCCGCGCGGCCGCAAATGGGTCGGTCGCATCTGGACCGGGCTTGCTCTGCACAGCTTTGTGCGGGCGATCATGATCCGATTGCGGTCTGGCTGCTGTTCTACACTGTTTTTATCGCTTGGCATTTTCCGGGACCGTACCAGGCGGCCTTGGATAGCGAAGGAATTCATACGGTTGAGCATCTAAGCTTTCTGGTCACAGCGCTGATGTTCTGGTCGATCGTCATCGAGCCGTCCGGTCGTCGGCGGCTCGGTTATGGCGCCACGTTTCTCTTTATTGCCAGCACAGGGGTGTTGAGCGCCTTGCCGGGCGCGCTGTTGGCCTTGGCCGATCGGCCGCTCTATCCCGCTTATGCCGAAGGTGCTGCCGCTTGGGCATCACCCAGCTGGAGGATCAGCAACTCGCCGGCATTGTCATGTGGATCCCCGGCGGCTTTGTCTATGTGGCCGCCGCCGCGATTGCCTTTCTCAAGTGGCTCGGCGAAACCGAGCATCACACGCGGCAACCGGGCTTACGGCGATCTGCTGTTTTGCCGGCGCTGGTAGCGAGCCTCACGCCATTGATGCTGGGCGGCTGCGGCAACAGCGACCCTCCGCCGGGAACGGGTTTCGGCGACCCGGCGCATGGCCGCGCCGCCATCCTCGCCTTTGGCTGCGGATCGTGCCACACGATCCCTGGTGTGCTGAACGCGAGGGGGCTCGTCGGACCGCCATTGGATCACTTCGCGAACCGTGTCTATATCGCCGGTATGCTGCGCAATAACCCCGAGAACATGGTGATATGGTTGCGGTACCCGCAAACCATCGTCCCGGGTAATGCCATGCCCAATATGGGCCTCACCGAACGCGATGCCCGCGACATCGCCGCTTATTTGTTTACCTTAGATTGAAGGAATCGGCGATCGGTGCCGCCCGGTGTCAGGTTGGCCACCAGTACCTGCTCGACAGAGGCCAGAAACACCTCGGCATTGATGGCCCCGTCAAAGACAGCTGGAGCGACCAGGCCGTCTTCGCGCAGACCCGCAGTGAACGTCGAGGTCTTCCAATGGCCATACGGGGCTATGATCGATCAACCGTGTGCAACGCGGTGCGCGGCCACCCGTCGACATTACGCTGCTACCGGAGTCGGCGCCGGCAGCTTATACGACTGCCGCACGTTCTCTCGTAGCAGCCGTGACCGCGTCTCCTCCGACAGGTGGCCCAGGTTCCGTTCTGATAGGCGATCGGAGCGATCTCGGCCGGCAGCGTGAAGACCACGGGAAGTAGCCGACCGGCAACAGATCGGCCTCGCGGGCCGCGAGCCAATCCGTCGCCGCAGCGCCCTGACACTTGGGGCAATAGCGGTTGCGGCACGAGTTGTAAGCGATGCGGCTGTGGCCGCAATCTTCGCAGCGCTCGACATGGCCACCGAGGGCGGCCGAGCGGCAGCTCTCGATGGCTGACATCACCTGGAGCTGAGCCAGGCTCACATGTCCGGCATTGGTCCGACGCCAGTCGGCTCCATGGCGCGCAAAAACGTCTGCGTCTCAGTTCATGCTCTTCGCGCCGCTCGAAGGTTGGCGCCACGGCGAGGTGACCGAGCGCCACACCGCCATCGATATGCGCGCGTCTTGAAGGAGTTGGCCGATCGCCCCTTCCCGTCCGCCAAGACCATCGTGCTGGTCCAGGACAATCTCAACATCCACAGTAAGGCGTTACTCTACGCAGCCTTTCCGGCCGCCGAAGCCAGGCAGCTGGTTGAGCGCTTCGAATGGCACGACACGCCCAAGCACGGCAGCTGGCTCGATCTGGCGGAACCCGAGCTCGGGGTCCTCTCCGCTCAGTGCCTCGACCGCCGCATCCCCGACAAGCAGACCCTCATCGACGAAATCGCCGCCTAGCAACATGACCAAAATGCCAAGCGCGCCACGGCTGACTGGCCGTTCACCACCCAATCCGCTCGTGTCAAACTCAAGCACCTATACCCTTCAATATAGATCAATCAGCCGACTAGCCTTTTTCTCCACTTGGTGTCCGGCCGGAACGAGCAGCGCAACTTTGCTCAGGATCAAAGGCCATCGCTGGGCAATTGAAGATGGCTTTGAGACCGCCAAGACCGCGTTCGGTCTCGATCACAACGAGACCCGCTCCTGGCACGGC
>JAFAOB010000467.1 GCA_019238055.1 Alphaproteobacteria bacterium | reverse complement strand
GCTCGACAATAGCGGCCGTGAGCGAGGGATAATGACATCAACCGATCGCAAGGCTCTGCAAATCGCCGCGGTCGAACCGCCAAAATCGGCGCCGCTGATCCGGGTCACGGCGATGCCGGCCGACGCCAATCCGAATGGCGATATTTTTGGCGGCTGGCTTTTGGCGCAGATGGATCTCGCCGGCGGGAATCTGGCGATGCAGCGGGCACGCGGCCGTTGCGCCACGGTGGCCGTCGACGGCATGGTGTTTCACGAGCCGGTGTTTGTCGGTGACGAAGTCAGCTGCTATGGCGAGGTGATCCGCACCGGTCGCAGCTCGATCACGACCTGCATCGAAGCCTGGCGCCGCAATCTCGCTTCGGGAGAGATGCGCAAAGTTACCCAAGCGATTTTTACCTATGTCGCGATTGATGAAGACCGTCGCCCGCGGCCGTTGCCTCCGCTCGTCAGCGCCCAATCTACAGTGGAGCCGGAGCCAATGCCACAAGTCGCGCCGGCAGGCCGCACCGGGGCGTGAGTAAAAAGTGCCCCCGCCCGAGGCGGACCCCCGCCGCGATGGATAACTTTTATCAGAGGAGAGCAAATCCCTGCCCTCGAGCTTTCGTCCGCGCCGCAGCCTTTTGTTCATGCCGGGTGCGAACCCGCGAGCCTTGCAAAAGGCCCGCGATTTGCCGGCCGACGGGCTGATCTTTGATCTCGAAGATGCGGTCGCCCCCGCCGCCAAGGAGATGGCGCGCGGAATTGTCGCCGGCGCGCTGAATGCGGGCGGCTATGGCTGGCGCGAGCTGGTTCTGCGAGTCAATGGTTTTGATACCCCATGGGGGAAGACCGACCTCGCGCTCGCAGCCCGGTTGCCGATCGACGCCGTGCTATTGCCAAAAGTCGAGAGAGCGGATCAGGTGGCCCATGCCGTCTCCCTGCTCGACGAACTCGGCGCGCCCGCAGCGCTGGCGATCTGGTGCATGCTGGAGACGCCAATTGGGATTCTGAACGCGGCCGCGATCGCTGCGGCGAGCCCGCGTCTCGCGGCACTGGTCGCCGGCACCTCCGATCTGGCCAAGGATCTGCATGCATTGCACACTCGCGATCGTGCCCCGGTATTGACTTCGCTCGGCCTCTTGCTGCTCGCCGCCCGCGCCCGTAATCTCGTGGCGCTTGACGGCGTTCATCTCGATCTCGCCGATGACGAAGGATTTGCCTTTGCCTGTCGGCAGGGGCGCGAGCTGGGCTTTGACGGCAAGACCCTGATCCATCCAAAACAGATCGCACCCGCCAATGCCGCCTTTGGCCCGAGCTCCGAGGAAGTGACCTGGTCGAGGCGGGTTGTCGCCGCCCACATCGATGCCGAGTTCAAGGGTGCTGGCATCGTATTGCTCGATGGCCGCCTCATCGAAAAGTTGCATGTCGAGGATGCGCGACGCATCGTGGCAATAGCCGAGGCGATCGACCAAATCGAATGCGGCACTGCGCCGCCGACATAGCGCGTCTCTCGATGGGCGAAGGCGCAGCCCGCCCTTCCGTTGACACCTCTGAGGGTGGAGTCTAAGTCACTCGCGGCGCGATTGTCGGGACAATGTCAGCTTCGCCTAGGATGCGATCCGTCGATTTCTGGCCAAACCGGCTGTCACCAGCTGCCGCGGGCAATCGCAACCCGCTGAAGGTGTTGCTGTGGCCGGATTGTCGACGTTCCGCTTGCCGGGCAGCACCGCGACGCCAAGGCATTCGTCAACCTAAGGCGTGGTCATGAAGTCCGCCGAGCGGCCGCTGTCGCCGCATCTTCAGATCTATCGCTGGCAGCTGACTTCGGTCATGTCGATCCTGCACCGCGCCGCCGGCTTGGCATTATGCGCCGGCAGCATATTATTGGTCGTGTGGCTGGTCGCGGCCGCGATGGGCCCCGAAGCATATCGCGGCGTACAGAATTTCCTGGGCTCCGGGATCGGGGTCGCACTGCTGCTCGGCTGGACGGTCGCGTTGTTTTATCATTTGTGCAACGGCATTCGGCATCTGACCTGGGATACCGGACATGCCCTTGATTTGCGGTCGACCTATAGCGGCGGCTGGCTGGTGATTGCGGCGACGGTGGTTTTAACCGCGGCCGCTTGGGCTGCCGGCATCTGGCACTGGGTTTCGTGAGATGAGAGCCTCGCGCATGCGGGAAGCGCCGCCGACGCGGATGCGATCGCCGCTCGGGCGTGCCATCGGCCTCGGCTCGGCCAAGGAGGGGGTCGAGCATTGGGTCATACAGCGGGTCACCGCGGTGGCGCTGGTGCCGCTCGCATTATGGTTTGTCGCCGCCGTGATTCAGCTGACCGGGGCCGATTTCGATGCGATGCAGGATTGGGTCGGCCAGCCATTGCCGGCCATCGGCTTGATCTTGCTGCTGATCGCGACCTTTTATCATGCGGCGCTCGGGCTGCAGGTCGTGATCGAGGACTATGTCCATGGCGAACTCGCCCGGCTCGGCCTGGTGATGCTCGCCCGACTTGCCTGCACTGCGCTTGCGGTTGCCGGCATTGTCGCGGTGCTGACCTTGGCGCTCGGAGCCGCCGATTAGCTGACCCGGCAAAATGCTGATGAGGGAGTTTGGGTGATGGCCTCCGCTTACCCGATCACCGATCACACTTATGACGTCATCGTCGTCGGCGCCGGCGGCGCTGGGCTGCGCGCGACCCTCGGCTGCACCGCGGCCGGGCTAAAGACCGCCTGCATCACCAAAGTATTCCCGACGCGCAGCCACACCGTCGCCGCGCAAGGCGGTGTTGCCGCCGCGCTGGGCAACATGGATGCCGATGACTGGCGCTGGCACATGTACGACACGGTCAAGGGCTCGGACTGGCTCGGCGACCAGGACGCGATCGAATACATGTGCAAAAACGCGATCCCAGCGGTGATCGAGCTTGAGCATTTCGGCGTGCCGTTTTCGCGCACCGAAGCCGGCCGGATTTATCAGCGGCCCTTTGGCGGCCACATGATGGATTACGGCGACGGCGACCCGGCGCGGCGCGCTTGCGCGGCTGCCGATCGCACCGGGCACGCGATCATCCACACCCTCTATCAGCAGTGCCTGAAGAACAACGCGCAGTTCATGGTCGAGTATTTTGCGCTCGATCTGATCATTGATGACGAGGGCGCCTGCCGCGGTGTCATGGCCTGGGACCTTTCCGACGGAAGTCTGCACCGGCTCAAGGCGCATCTCGTGATCCTCGCCACCGGCGGCTACGGCCGGACCTATTACTGGTGCACCTCGGCGCACACCTGCACAGGCGACGGCAATGCGATGGCCTTGCGCGCCGGTTTGCCGTTGCAGGACATGGAATTCATTCAATTCCACCCGACCGGCATTTACGGCGCCGGCTGCCTGATCACCGAGGGGGCGCGCGGCGAAGGCGGCTATCTGACCAACAGCGAGGGCGTGCGGTTTATGGAAGGCTACGCGCCGCATGCCAAGGATCTGGCGTCGCGCGACGTCGTCAGCCGGGCGATGACGATTGAGATCCGCGAAGGCCGTGGCTGCGGCCCAAACAAGGATTACATCGAGCTGCACGTTGAGCATCTCGACCCGAAGGTGATTCACGAGCGTCTGCCCGGCATCGCCGAGACGGCGCGCATTTTTGCCGGCGTCGACGTGACTCGCCAGCCGATCCCGATCCTGCCGACCTGCCACTACAACATGGGCGGCATCCCGGCGAACTATCACTGCGACGCCATGACGGTGAAGGATGGCGATCCG
>JAFAOB010000252.1 GCA_019238055.1 Alphaproteobacteria bacterium | reverse complement strand
GCACCATCATCAGAAATTCTGGCTTCCCACCTGTCATCAACACGGTCGAGATCAGGAGGAGTGTCGAAACCTCGACAGCAATCGCAAAGGCGCTGCAGATCCAGACCATATTTTCGAACAGCCGCTCGGTGGGGAACCACCGCTCCTTGAAATATACGAAAAGAGATCCTGCTGTCATTCCGAACATCGCCATGCTGATCGCAAAAAATGCGAGATGATACCATGATATGACGGACAAAATCCTCGTCTGGATGATTTGCAGCATTAAGCCGCACATACAGATCAGAAATAAACCAAGGAGAAACCGTGGCTTGTCTTTACTGAGACTGATCATGTGCGTTTCTCCTCGAGCGCGCCGCGCGTGCTCCGCGGTATTTTCCTTACACCCAGGATATTGGAAGCAGGAACGCCTTTTAACCGACATTCGTCGGATTCCGGTAGGTTGCAGGGCCAGATCGCCCCTTCGCCCCTCTTGGGCAACGGAAAATCGCGCCCCGCGCGGGCAACAGGCGGTCAAAACCCGCAGTTGACTGCACCGAGGCGCTGAAACGCCCTGTTTTGGCTGGATCCAGGCGCACCTTTGCTGTCGTCGCTTGTCGCATCTGACCCCTGCGCTCCTCATGCTGGCGCGGGCGGTGCCCGCAGCCGGGCGATTAACGATAGGATTTCCTGGAACATCTGACGCGGCACCGCGACCTCAGCCATCTGGAAGGTGACGTAGCGGCCATGGCTGACGACCTTCGCGCCGATCTTGATCAGCTTCGTCTTGAGGCTAGTCAGCGACCACCGCTCCGCCGGCCCGGGCAGCGCCAGCGTCCGCATGAAATTCCCAAGGTTGTACGCGAGGATGTGAAGCTGGAGGCGAACGGCGTTGGCAGCGAAGGCGCGGCAGGACAGCCGCGTCCATTTGATCGCACCCTTGCCTTCCTTGATCCACTGCTCCGCCGTACCGCGCTGGTTGTAGAAGGCGACGACGCGCGCGGCCGGCCGCGCCAAGTTGGTGACGATGAAGCCGACGCGCGGGTATAGCTCGTCGGGATGCCACTCGACCTTGGCCACGACGCGCCGTGGCTTGTTCCAGCTTTGCGCCTGATAGCTGAAGCTAGCGAAGAAGCGGCGTACTTCATACGGCGGCCGTCCGACCGGACGCTTGAGCAGATATGCGATCCTGCCCTGCAAGACGTTATTGGCTGGTAGCCGGATCGTGTAGCCGATGCCCTCGGCTTCGAGGAACTCGTACATCTCGGGGCTGGCGAAAGCCGCATCGCCCCGGAAATAGAGCCGCTTCACGGTGCCCCGGTAGCGGGCCACGACCGGCTCCAGTACCGCGCGCCAGCCGTTGGCACTGTGCACGTTGCCCGGCCGTAGGGCACAGCGCTCGACATCGCCAAGCTGGTTGAACACGAACAGCGGGTGATAGCAGGTGCAGCCAAAGTGGCCGTTGTAGGCGCTGCCTTCCTGCGCGCCATAGGTCGGGCTCTCGCTCGAATCCATGTCGAGAACGATGACCTTTGGCGGCCGCTGCCGATGCACCTTGTCAATCCACTGGCCGGGCAGATCGGCAAGCGCGGCAAGGTTCTCGGGTCGGCTCAACCATTTCGTCTCGAACCGGCCCATCTGGCTGGCTGAAGCCGCAGCCCCGGTGATCGCCCGGTCGCCCACGACCCAGCGCATCGCGGGGTCGTGGCACAGCCTTTCGGCATCGTTCACGTCCTCGTAACCGGCCAGCCGCCCGAACACCGATTGACGCAGCAGGCCGGCCAGCCGGTGGCGACCGTTTTGCCGGTGCGCGCGTCAGCCAGAGTATCGGCACCCGTGTCGGTCAGGCGCAGCGTGTCATCCAGCTCGCGATAAGCCAGCAGCCCAGCGTCGGAGGTGATCGTCGAACCGCGGAATTGCAGCAGCAGACGCCGGTCGAAATCGAGCTTTAGAGCGCCTTTGTCCGCTTCACCCGTCGGGTCCGCCATCGCCGCCTTTTGGTTCCAAATAAGATGCTGAATCTTATACGAAAACAGTCTACGACGCGCTCAAAATTGCTGCGTCATCCGGTGAATGCGGGGCAAGTACCGGCGGCGTCGCGCAGTCGGCCGCCCAGAGCCTTTCGCCTGATCGTCTCAGGAAG
>JAFAOB010000285.1 GCA_019238055.1 Alphaproteobacteria bacterium | reverse complement strand
GCAGCGCCGAGCAGTTGACCCAGGCGATCCGGGACTTCACCGCCGCTTACAACGAACATGCTGCGCCGTTTGTCTGGCGAAAGCGCGAGGTCAAAGGCTCGCAGTTGCGGCATACTATCGTCAATTTATGCAATTAGACACTAGTTGGCCGCGGCAGGTCCGAGGGAAGAGATGGCGTCCGATCGAATCCATCTGAGCGTTGCAGAAGCGCGCGAACATTCGGAACGCGCATTGCGCGGGATCGGCTACGATGCCGAGGAAGCGCGGATTCTCGCCGACCATATGATCGATGCCGCGCTGTGCGGCTACGAGTATTCGGGCTTGGCGAAGATCCTGAATATTCCCGAGCACCGTCGCTTCAAGCGCCCGCGCCGGCCGATGACGGTCATTCGCGAGACCGAGGTTTCGACGCTGTATGACGGCGGCAACAATGTCGGCATGTTAGCGATGTACTATGCGACGCGCGCCGCAATTGCCAAAGCCGAGGGGCGCGGTTTCTCGCTGGTGGGCGTGACCAATAGCTGGATGAGCGGGCGCAGCGCCTACTATTGCGAGATAATCGCAAAGGCCAACCTCGCCGGCATCCATACCGCGAGTTCGGCTCGCAGCGTCGCTCCTTTTGGCGGAACGCGTGCAGCGCTCGGCACAAACCCGATGGCCTTTGGGCTGCCATCCTCGCAAGGCCCGGTCGTTCTCGATATGGGAACTTCCGCCTTTATGGGCACCGAACTCGCGTTGCGGGAGCGGCTTGGGCAATTGCTGCCCGAAGGTGTCGCGATCGATGCACAGGGCCTACCAACTCGCGACCCTGCCGCCGCGCGGCAGGGTGCACTGCTGCCATTTGGCGGCTACAAGGGCTATGGGCTCGGCTTTATTGTTCAGGCATTGGGCGTGCTCGCCGGCTCGGCCATCGATCCCGACGGTGATGACGGGTATCTTTTTATCGTGTTCAACCCCGAACTTTTGGTCCCGCTCGCCGATTTCAAACGCGAGGTCACGGATTTGATCGGCCGCATAAAAAACGTTCCGACCGCTCCCGGGGTGGCCGAAATCCGCATTCCCGGTGAGCGTGCGTTTAAAAGCCGCGAGCGGCTGTCGCGCGAAGGCATCGAGGTCGATCGCCTGGTCTACGACGCGCTCGCCGCGCTGCACGCCTGAATATCCCGAGTTGCTTTAGTACAGTATGGATTGCCGCTCGCTCTGCGGTTGGGGCGATCCGAGGAGGAGGTTGTAAAATTGGGACTCTGCACCCGGCGCTCGGCCGTGCGTGACGAGCCGATCGCGATCATCGGCGCGTCTTGCCGGTTTCCGGGGGCGGATGGGCTGGACGCGTTCTGGGAACTCCTTGTTGCTGGGAGGGATGCGGTTGGCGAAGTCGATTCTCGGCGCTGGTCCACTCGCTTCTTCTACCATCCCGAACGCGCCGAACCGGGTAAGAGCTATACCTGGGCCGCTGGGCTGATCGACGGCGTCGATCAGTTCGAGCCCGCTTTTTTCGGCATCTCGCCGCGCGAAGCGGTGCAGATGGACCCACAACAGCGCATGCTTCTGGAGCTGGTCTGGCACGCTTTCGAAGACGCCGGAATTCCGCCGAGCCGAAGCCGCGGGACTGACATCGGCGTTTATATCGGCGCATCGTCGACCGACTATTCGGATCTCAATCTGGGCGATCCGGCGGCCGGTGATTCGTATTTCATGACCGGCAATGCGCTGAGCATTCTCGCCAACCGCATTTCCTACGTCTTCGATCTGCGCGGCCCCAGTCTTGCTATCGATACCGCCTGTTCATCCTCGCTGGTCGCACTGCACCACGCCTGCGCAGCGATACGCAGCCGTCAGATTGCCAGCGCGATCGTCGGCGGCATCAATCTGCTGCTGACGCCCTACCCGTTTCTCGGGTTTTGTCGGGCATCAATGCTGTCGCGGCGCGGTCGATGCTTTGCGTTTGATGAGCGCGCCGACGGCTATGTCCGCGGCGAAGGCGGCGCAGTCGTGATCATCAAGCCGCTCGCCGATGCGCTGGCCGATCGGGATTCGATCCGGGGTCTGATCCTGGCAACGGGGTGTAATTCGGATGGTCGGACGATCGGATTGTCGCTGCCGAGCGCGGCCGCGCAGGAGGCACTGCTCACCTCGGTTTATCGCGATTGCGAGGTCACCGCGGCCGATCTCGCGTTTTTCGAAATGCACGGTACGGGCACCCCTGCAGGCGATCCCGTCGAAGCCGTCGCGGTCGGGCACACGGTTGGGTCGACCCGGCGGGAGCCGTTGCCGATTGGATCGGTCAAAACCAATATCGGACACCTGGAAGTGGCGTCAGGAATGGCCGGCCTGTTGAAAGCGGTGCTGGCGCTCGAGCATGGCGTCGTGCCTCCGACCCTCCATTGCGAAACGCCGAACTCAAACATTGATTTTGCCGGCCTCAATCTGCGGCTGGTTCGCGTGCCCGAGCCGATTGCCGGGGCAAAACAAGCCATCGCCGGGGTGAATTCGTTTGGGTTTGGCGGAACCAACGCGCATGCCGTGCTTGCCTCGGCGCCGCAACGCCCTCGGCCGGCCGGTGCGCTGCCAATGCCACCGCTGGTAGTCTCTGCTGCCGCCGAGGCGTCGTTGCGAGCACTGGGCGGTCGCTGGCGCAGGCTGATTAAAGGGACACCAAATGAGCAGCTGCCGCGATTGCTGCGCGTCGCAGCTCGCGGGCGCGACCATCATCGCCATCGCTTGGCGACCCTAAGCGGTGATCGTTCGACGATCGCGACCTCACTGGACCGGTTTCTGGTCAATGAACCAACCTCAGAACTGGTCACTGGAACGGCTATTGCCAAGGCTCGGCTCGCTTTTGTTTTTTGCGGCAATGGCGCGCAATTTTTGGGCATGGGGCAAGCGGCACTGCGCGCCAATGCGGCTTTTTGTCATGCAGTCGAGGGGGTGGACAGAGTCCTCCGCCCTGAGCTCGGCTGGTCGGTTGTCGAGCGGATCGAAGGCGGGCTCGATGCAAACAGGGTTGCGCGCGCCGATATTGCCCAGCCGGTATTGTTTGCAATCCAGGTCGGCATCGTCGGCGTATTGCGTGCAGCGGGTATTGTTGCCGAGGGTTTCCTCGGGCACAGCCTCGGAGAGATTGCCGCAGCCTGGGCGGCGGGCGCGTTGTCACTGAGCGATGCTGCGCGGGTCATTGCCGCCCGTAGCCGCACCCAGCAATCGACCGCCGGTCTTGGTCGAATGGCGGCGCTGGGGCTGGGATACGAGGCAGCGGGCGAGTTTTTGCATGAGCTCGGGAGCGCAGCAGAAATCGCGGCATGGAACGCGGCGCGGTCGGTCACCGTCTCCGGCCCGGCAGACGAGATCGGCCGCCTTGCCGCCGCGGCTCGTGATCGTGGCATCTCGTGCCGGCCGCTCGATCTCGACTTCGCGTTTCATTCACGTCTGATGGATCCGGTTCGCGCCGACTTGGTGGCGAGCTTGACCGGGCTTTCACCTCGGCAGCCGGTGGCGAGATTGGCCTCCACAGTGACTGGGGGCTTCGTCGAAAACGAGCTGCTCGGCGCCGAACATTGGTGGCGCAACATCCGCGATCCGGTCCGCTTTGCCGAGGCAACGGCTGCACTGATCGGTGAGGGATTTAACATCTTTGTCGAGATCGGGCCGAACCCGATCCTGCGTTCCTACTTGATCGAGGCACTGGGTTCGGCAGATGTTGAGGGCCGGGTCTTGCCGAGCCTAACGCGCAATCACAGTGACGCCGATCCGTTTCCCGCAATAGCGGCACAATGCTGGGTTGCCGGGTACGATTGGTCATCATCACCGCTCTTTGACGGCGAAGCGGATGCGCGCGGCCTGCCGCTCTATCAATGGGATCGCCAACGCTTCTGGCTCGACAAGACGATCGAGGCTGCGGACCTTGTGAACCCGCCGCTCGATCACCCCTTACTCGGATTTCGCCAGCGCGGTCATTACCCCTGTTGGATCAATCACCTCGACGCGCAGGTTCTGCCGTGGATCGCAGACCACGCCATCGAAGGCGTAGCGGTCTTTCCGGCTGCGGCGATTATCGAGGCGGCGCTCGCTGCTGCCCATTGGCGTTGGCCGGATGCGCCCGTTCTCGAAGCTGCCGAGGTCGAAATCCGGCACCCATTGCCGTTCGAAAGGGGGCGAATGCGCGAATTGCGCATGGCACTGACATCGGAGGATGGCGATTGGGAGCTGGTCAGTCGACCGAGGCTGTCGAGCGAAGAGATGACCCTTCATGCCGTCGGCCGCATCGCCGCCGGCCATCATGGATTGGGTCATAGACAATTACCCGAAGCCGATGCAAGCCATTCCGTCGATCGCGACAGCCTCTATCGGATCGCCGCGCGAATGGGGCTGGAGTACGGCACTCGCTTCCGCACCATCGATTGCGTCAAGATTTTGTCGCCGGACCGGGCTGTCGTGCATCTCGACCCGACGAATATCGGCGAGCCGCTCGAGGCCTATCTTTTGCACCCGGCTTTGCTCGACGGTGCGCTGCAGGGCTTGCTGGCCTTGCTGCCTACAGCCCGGCTAGAGACGGACGAGGGCAGCTTTTTGCCGTGGCGGTTCGGGAGGGTGCGACTCGAGGCGCCCTTTGGACGGGTTTGCCGCCGCGCCGAGCTGCTCCTGACCCGCATCGGCGCGAGATCGGCGTCGGCTGATTTTTTCCTTTACGACGAGGCGAGTGATCTCGTTGCGGCGGTAACGGATTGTTGGTTTCGGCGCATCGAGCTGGGCCGTAACGGATCGGCCGCCGAGCGCATGTTTCGTGTCGATCTGGTCCCGGCTCCCCTGGTCGCTGGGGGGCCTCCCGAGGCGTTGGCGGAAGGCGGCATCATTCTAACGCGACTGGTTGCGGCAAAGGCGTCCGATCCCGAGCGGTGCGAACAGAGCGCGCTGCTCGAAGCCATGATCGGCGCCGCCGCCCACCGTCTGTGGCGGGCGCGCGTCGACCCCGAACAATCCTTTACGCTGCAGGAGCTTGTCGACCGGGGACGGATCTCGCCAACCGCAACCGGATTGGCTGAATGCCTGTTGCGATCGATCGAGCGCCTGGGCGGCGTCCGGGAGGATCACGGCGAATGGCGGATCGAGGGCGAAGCCGATCTGCCTGAGGCCGACGAGATCTGGCGGCTGCTGTTGGCCGACGCGCCCGATCTCGTCGGCGAGCTCGCGCTCATTGGTGAAGCCCTCGACCGATTGCCCGACCTTCTTACTGCTGGACCAGCGCGGCTGGGGCCGACGCCGCCGATAATGATCGAGCATTTCCTCGATGCTTCGCCGGCGAGCGCCGCGGGCAGCGATCTGCTCGGCGAAGCGTTATCCGCGATCGCCGCCCGTTGGCCGAGTGATCGGCCATTACGCATCCTCGAGATCGGCGCCGAGCCGAAGATGACGCGTCGGTTTCTCAACTGTTTGATGAAGTCGCCGGCCGCGATCGCCTATGTCGCGACGAACACTGATGCCGAGCAATGCGATCGCCTTTCCGCGCTGACGAAGTCGTTCACTGGCGCCTCGGTCTGTCGTTGGGCGCCGGGCGCTGGGACGGGCCTTATTGGCGATAAACTCTTCGACATTGTGCTCGCAGCAAATACATGCGCGCGCTTGCGGTTGGATATTGCAGCATTGGCAGGACTGCGCGACCTGCTCGTGCCGGGCGGGCTGTTTATGGCGGTTGAGCCGGAGCCCAATGCGGTTTGGGATATCGTGTTCGGTCAGGATGCGGCCTGGTGGTCGCGGGATCGTTGGGGCGCGTCAATCTCGCCGCTGCGCTCGGGCGAGGAGTGGCAAGCCGCACTTGCCGACGCCGGGTTCAGGGATGCGGCGGCGGCGTCGCTGACCGACGGACCGTGGCCGGCTGCCGCGTTCTGGGGCAATGCACCGCTTGGGCGCGAACCCGTCGCCGTCGAACCCGTGCCGTCCCGCACCATCGCCGTGATCGCCGAAGATACCCCGCTCAGTCGCGCGCTCCCGGACCGACTGGAAGCCGACGGGCATTGCCTGGCCTTAGCGGAAGCCAGCGATCTGGCCGCCGCAGAGCGACACATCGCAGGGCACGAGGACGGTTCCGCGATCGTCATTGTTGTCGCCGCAGAGCCGGAGACAACAAGCGGCGTAGCGACACAAATTGCGTCTTTGGCGCGCATCGCCCGTTTGGCGGTAGAACACTGCGCTCACCTGTTGATCGTTACGAGCGACGCGCACCAGGCGATACCACCCGGCGGCCGCCAGACCGGGCTCGCCGGCGCCGCGATAGGGGGGTTCGCACGCGTTCTCGCCAATGAGTTGCCGCGGCTGTCGCTGCGGATGCTCGACCTCGCCGGCGATGAAAGTGCTAAATCGCACGCCCGACAAATCGCCCAAGAGATCGCTGCCGCCACGCCCGAAACCGAGATCGTGTGGACGCCGCAGGGGCGCCATGTAATGCGCCTGCGCTCCGGACTGCCCCCGCACTTTGGATCGCGCGGAGAGGCGCTGACATTAACCGCCGGGCCGACCGGCGGTCTCCATTCGCTGGGATGGGTTTCCCGCGCAACGCGCGCCCTCGGACCGGGCGAAATCGAAATCGAGGTTCACGCCGCGGGACTGAATTTCCGCGATGTCATGTGGACGATCGGCCTGTTGCCGGAAGAGGCCCTGATCGATGGCTTTGCGGGGGCCACCTTCGGCCTCGAATGCGCCGGGGTCGTGCGCGCGGTTGGCGCCGACGTCACGAGTTTGACAATTGGCGATCGGGTCATAGCGCTGGCCCCGGCCGCGCTGGGGACGCGCGTCGTTACCAGCGCCGAGGCGGCGGTTCCACTCCCGGCCGGCCTTGGCTTTGTCTCGGCAGCGACGCTGCCGGTGGCCTTTATCACGGTCATTTACGCGCTGGGACATCTGGCGCGGCTCGCAGCAGGCGAGCATGTGCTGGTTCACGCCGCAGCCGGCGGGGTCGGGCTCGCCGCGATACAATACGCCAAACATCGCGGTGCGGTGGTGATTGCGACTGCCGGCTCCAAGACGAAGCGGACGTTTTTGCGGCTGGCTGGAGCGGATTATGTGCTTGATTCGCGGGACCTCGGCTTCGCCGATCAGGTGCGCGAGATCACCGGCGGCGCGGGAGTCGACGTTGTTCTCAATTCCTTGAGCGGCGAGGCGATGGAGCGCAGCCTTGAGCTGCTCTGCCCGTTTGGCCGTTTTCTCGAACTGGGCAAACGGGACTTCTATGTCAATCGCCGACTGCACTTGCGGCCGCTTCGGCATAATGTGTCGTATTTCGCGATCGATATCGATCAGCTGCCGCTGCGCCGACCAGCGCTCGCCCGCTCATTGCTTGCGGAAGTTTTGGCCTTGCTGAGGCGGTTTTCACAACTACCTTTGGTTGGTTTAGCCTCATCTTTAGTCCTGTGCCGTAGCTGCCCAAGTTTGGATACCAGACAAGGACAGCCACATTGGATTTCAGACTTCTGCACCTCATCGCTACCGTGATTGACGCGTGTGAT
>JAFAOB010000181.1 GCA_019238055.1 Alphaproteobacteria bacterium | reverse complement strand
AGCTTTTCCGCCGCGATCTCACCGATTGGCCGCATCTCGGCTTCCTGCGCGATCTCGATGTTGGATTTCGGGTTTTTGTGTTGGTCTTCTCCGCGCGCCACACCGCTTCTCCCTAACTGAATGCTCGGCCGGTCTTAGCCCTTTCGGCAGCGCGTGCGCAACCATTTGGGCCGCAGCGAATCTCGCTCGCTCGGCAGGTGGCCGCCTATGGTTTGGTTGCGCGAGCCTGTGCTGCCCCCAGGCTGAGACGCCTGACGTGATGCCGCGCGTTATCGCAAGTTAGTTGGGAATTCGGGGCTTGATCGGGCCTCGCTATCTGGGGTAGCGAAAGCTTTGCAGGGTTTGCCGCTGCCGTCCGGCAGCATCGAAATTGGCCGGATCGAGCCAGCACTCGAAGGCCCGGCGCAAGAGGGGCCACTCGCCATCGATGATCGAGAACCAAGCGGTGTCGCGATTGCGGCCCTTGTAGACCGTGGCCTGACGAAATAGTCCCTCGTAGCGAAAGCCAAGACGGATCGCCGCCATCCGCGACGGGGCATTCAACGCATCGCATTTCCACTCGTAGCGGCGGTATTTGAGTTCATCGAACACCCGGCGCATCAGCAGATACATGGCCTCGGTTGCGGCGGGGCGGCGCTGCAGGCGCGGACTGTAATTGATCCCGCCGACCTCGATAACGCCGGCCGCCGTGTCGATGCGCATCAGGCTCGCCACGCCGACAGCGCGACTGCTCGTGCAATCGACGATCGCATGAACCAGCGGGTCGTCGCGGCCCGCAGCAGCAACGAGGTATTCGCGGTAGAGATCAAAAGATGGGTATGGCCCGTGCGGCAAATAGGTCCAGTTACGCCCTTTGGCGTCGTCGCTGTTAGCCTCGAACAGTTCGGCTGCATGGCGTTCGGCATCGAGCGGTTCAACCCGGCAAAAGCGCCCTTCAATCGGGGTACGCGGCGGAAACGGTCGCGGCGACCAGTCAGACAGCGGTGCTCCAATCGGCTGGTCGAACTCGTTATAATGTTGGCTCATTAGCCATTCCCCGGAAGTAGCCCCTCGCGGTTCGGCAAGCGGTGGCGCTCGCCCCAAATCGAGCCGCGATCATCTGACGTAGTCGAATAGATCAGGCTGCGCAGCAAGCCGCGGCAAGGCGCGATCGCGATCAGAAATGATCAGGGCTTCAGCATCAATCGGCCAGCGGATAGCCAATGCCGGATCGTCCCAGGCAATACCGCGCTCGTGCGGCGGACTGTAAAAATCGGTGACCTTGTACTGCACTTCGGTATCGTCCTCGAGCGTGCAATATCCATGGGCAAAACCCACCGGCACCCACAATTGCTGCCAGTTCTCAGCACTTAACAGTACTGCTGCATCTCGGGCAAAGTTCGGAGACCCGCGGCGGATATCAACAGCTACGTCAAGGATCGCGCCGCGCGTGACCCGCACCAGCTTCCCTTGCGCTGTCGGAGGCAATTGATAGTGCAGCCCGCGCAATGTCCCTCTGAGCGGATTGCGAATGTGATTGTCCTGAACAAAGTCTGCCTCGATCCCCGCTGCGGCAAAGTCGCGATCATTCCATACTTCGGAAAAGAAGCCACGCGAATCGCCAATCCGTTGCGGTGTGATGATTTTGACTTCGGGCAGACCGGTTGCGACCACGCGATACTTGACTGGGGGCGACAAGTGTTGATCCGACATCCTGGATTTCCGAAATCAGTGGGGCGGTAATCGAGGCACGATCAGGCTTGCTTGCTGGCCTCGCAAGAAAATTCGAGCATCCGCTGGGTCAGCCTGCCGCGAGGCGTGAAGAACCGATCTGGTTGCTCGGAACGCTTGCCCTTCTGTCTACATCTGGCCGCACGCGGGAAGCGCATAATCCAGACCCCGCTCGGCATCACGCTATCGACAGCGGGGCGGCAAGCCGCCCTCGACATGAATCTTACCGGCAAAAGCGAATGGGAAGCACAAACGGTCGGCCGAGGAGCAGAATCGCACCGAGCCGATGCGCGCCGTTCCAAACGCGTCGCCCAGCCCGATTGGGAATGGCATGGATTACGACCGGATCGTCGTCGCCGCGGTCTTCCCAGCCGCCGGCATCCATCACCGCAGCGTAGCGGGCTGAAATTTCCAACAGGATTGCCTTGGCCTGCGGCGAATAAAAATGCGGCTGCAGCCAAGTCTCGGCGGTCGCCGGCCTGATCAGGCACCGGATCAGTTCCGGATCGTGTTGACGATACCCGCGCCCCCCAGAGCTGGGTAGCGGGTCGGGGTGTCGGCGCCGATACTCCTCGAGTGCAAAAGCCGCATCGATCATCGCCAGCCTCCCGCGTCGGCGCCTATCATCGAAAAACACCGGTTCGACAACACCGCCGGCACAATCGACAACAGACTAACACATCAACGGAGTTCGCAGTCGCGCGGAACGATCGACGTTGTCCGAGGCGAATGCTTGCAAACGCGCGCGGGTCACTCCGCGGCGGTTTTGGTCGGTTGTTGGGTGGGGCCGATATCGGGGGCGATGCCAAACAACCGCTGCTTGACCCAATCGCGCAGTCGCTGGGAGACGACATAGAGGCCCGGGATCAGGAAAATGCCCACGACCGATGCGGCGAGCATGCCAAAGAATACCGCAGTTGCAACCGCATGGCGGGTCACCGCACCAGCACCTCCCGAGATCAGCAACGGCACAAGACCGAGGATAAAAGCGAACGAGGTCATCATAACCGCGCGAAACCGGGCGCGCGCACCGCTGAGCGCCGCCTCGGCGACGGCCAAGCCGCCGCGGTGCGCCTGCATCGCGAATTCGACGATCAAGATCGCATTTTTGGCGGCGAGTGCGATCAGCACGACGATCCCGATCTGCGCAAACACGTCGTTCGGCAGCCCGGTCAGCACCAGACCGCCGAGCGCGCCGGCCAGCCCGACCGTGACCGAAACGATTACCGCCGCCGGTATCGCCCAGGATTCATAGAGCCCGACCAGCACCAGATAAGCGAACAGCACCGCCAGCGCCAAAATGACCATTGCCTGGCTGCCGGCGATCTTTTCCTGGTAAGCGGTGCCGCTCCATGAATAGCCGAAGCCGGCCGGCAACGTCGCCTTTGATACCTGCTCCATCGCCGCCAGTGCCTGACCCGAGGAATAGCCGGGTGCTGGCTGCCCCTGTATCGCCACCGCCCGCAGATTATTGAAGCGGTAGATATAGCCGGGGCCGAGGACGTTCTCGATCGTGGCAAGGGTACGGATCGGCACCAGCGCGCCGTTTGCAGCGCGCACATGCACTTCAAAAACATCGTCAATATGCATGCGCTGCGGCGTCTCGGCCTGCAGGATGACTTGCCAGGTCCGGCCGAATTTATTGAAGTCATTGACATAGTAGCCACCGAGCGACGCCTGCAAAGCGGTGAAGATGTTGCTGATGCTGATGCCCAGGGTCTCGGCCCGCTCGCGATCGATGTCGAGCCGGATCAGCGGCGTCGAGGCGCCATAGGTGGTAAAGACGCTTGCCAACGCCGGGTTGGCATTCGCCGCCTGAACCAGACCGCGGGCGACCGCGGCCATCTCGCTCGCCGGCGCGCCGGCGTAGGATTGCAGCTGGTATTCGAACCCGGCGCCGGTGCCGAGACCGATGATCGGCGGCAGGTTAAAGGGTATGACGATCGCCGCCGGCAACTTCAGAAAATCGGCGCGCAAATGGTCGAGCACGCCCCATACGCTTTCGGACCTCGATGTACGATCGGCAAAGGGGGCGAGGGTAACGAAAAACGTCGATTTGTTTGATTGGGCGATGCCGTCGATCATGCTGTAGCCGACGATCGAGGTGACGGCCGCCACCCCGGGCGTCGCCTTGGCAATGCGCTCGACATCGGCCGCCACTTCGCTGGTGCGGTTGAGCGAGGCGCCCTCAGGCAGCTGCGCTTCGATCAGCAGGGCGCCCTGATCCTCTTCCGGTAGAAAGCCCGACGGAACGGCGCGGCCAAACCACCCGATGAGGACAACGGCGACCCCGACCAGCGCCAATGTCAGCAACACGCGTGGCGCCAAGCGTCCGACGATACCCGCATAGCCGCGTTGCATGCCGTCGATGCCGCCCTGCATCGCGCGGATGGGCCGACTTGGCGGCGGCCCATGGCGCAGCAACAACGCGCACAATGCCGGCGACAAGGTTAGCGCGTTCACCATTGAAATCAGCACCGACACCGACACAGCGACGGCAAATTGCTGGTACAGCTGGCCGACGATGCCAGGAATGAAGGCCACCGGTACGAACACCGACAACAGCACCAAGGTGGTCGCGATGATCGGCCCGGTGATCTGGCGCATCGATGCTTTGGTCGCATCGGCCGGCAACATCTCGGGATGCTCGGCCATCATGTGCTCAACCGCCTCGACGACGACGATCGCGTCGTCGACGACGACCCCGATCGCCAGCACCAGCGCCAATAACGAAATCGTATTGGCGGAAAAGCCCATCGCCAGCATCACGGCAAACGTGCCGACCAACGACACCGGCACGGCGACGAGCGGGACCAGGGTCGCGCGCAAACTGCCGAGAAACACGAAGACGACGATCGTGACCAGCACAAAGGCCTCGATCAGTGTCGTCTCCACCTTATGGATCGAGGCGTTGACAAAAACCGTCGTGTCGTAAGGGATTTCCCAGGTCACGTCCTCGGGGAAGCGCTGGGCCATCTCCTCCATCGCCTGCCGTACACTCGCCCCGGTCGCGACCGCGTTGGCGCCTGGCGCCAAATAGATCCCCATCGCCGAGGCGGGCTTGCCATCGAACTTCGAAAAGACATCGGCCGATTGTGCGCCGAGATCGACCCGCGCGACGTCGCGCACCCGGATCAGCGAGCCGTTCGGCTGGGCGTGCACGATGATTGCGCCGAATTGCTCCGGGGTTTCGAGCCGGCCTTGGGTGGTCAGCGGGATCATCCGCTGCTGTGCTTCGACCACCGGCGCGCCGCCGATGCGGCCAACCGCGGCCTGGACGTTCTGCGCGCGCACCGCAGTGATCACGTCTTGCGGCGTCAGCCCGAGTGCTGTCAGCCGGTTCATGTCAAGCCAGATCCGCATCGCATAATCTTGCTGACCGAACAAATTGGCCTGGCCGACACCTGGAATACGACTGATCGCGTCGCGGATATTGATTAGCATGTAGTTGGACAGGAACAGGCTGTCGTGCGTCCCTTTGGGTGAGCGCAGCACCACGACTTGCAGGATCGCCGAGGACTTCTTTTCGACCTCGACGCCGTTCTGCTGCACCTCCGACGGCAGCCGAGCCATCGCCCGCTGAACCCGGTTCTGGACATTGACGGTGTTGGTTTCGGGGTCGGTACCGACTGCGAACGACACGGTCAGGCTATAGGATCCGTCATTGCCCGAGAACGAGCGCATGTAGAGCATGTTCGAGACGCCGTTGATCTCACGCTCGATGACCTGGCCGACAGTCTGCTCGACGACTTCGGCATTGGCGCCGGGATAGGCGGTCGTGACCGATACCTCGGGCGGCACGATGTCGGGAAACTGCGCGAGCGGTATTGCTGCAAGCGCGATCAGCCCGGCAAGCGTGATCAGGATTGAAATGACGATCGCGAGCCGCGGGCGATCAACAAAAACGGCCGAAATCATCGGCGATTTCCTCCGTTGCGCGCCGGCTCAGACAGGCGGTGCCGGGCTCGGCGCCACGGTCGATCCCGGGCGCACCCGAGCCTGGCCTTGGACGATCACCCGGTCGCCAGCGGCGAGCCCGTCCTTTACCACCGCGGTGCCGTCGCGCTGCATCTCGGCCTTGATCGGGCGCATGATCGCCTTGTTCTGCGCGTCGACGACAAAGACGTAAGTGCCTGACTGATCCTGCGCGATCGCCGATTGCGGGATGACGAGCGCCTGCACCGGCTTGCCGACTTCAAGGATTACGCGAACGCTCATCCCGTCGGCGAGGACCCCTTGCAGATTGGGGAAGGCCGCGCGCAACGGGATCGAATCGGTGTTGGGGTCGGCCTGGACGCCGACAAAATCGAGCTTGCCGGGCTCGGCATAAGTCGATCCATCGGCGAGCCGCAGCCGCGCGAGGATTGTATCGAGCTCGCCTTTCGGCACGGCGCGGCGCTCCTGGAGGAGTTGGCGCTGACTGACGTTGAAGACGACCTGGATCGGGTCCTCCTTGACCACGGTCGCGAGCACGCCGCTGTTCGGGCCGACGAGATTCCCGGGGGAATAGGCAGCCTGACCGATTTGGCCGGCGATCGGGCTTTTGATCTGTGTGTAAGACAGATCGACTTCGGCCGCCTGCTGCGCCGCCTGAGCCTGGGCGAGGGTGGCTTTGGCTTTAAGCAGCGCCGATTCGCGCAGGTCGAGCTCCGACTGCGGGATGGTCTTGGTCTTGATCAGTTCACGCCCGCGCCTCGCCTGCAGGTCGGCATAGTCCAGGGCGGCATTGGCCGAAGCGACCTCGGCCTTGCGCTGCGCGAGGGCCGCTTCGAACGGCGCCGGATCCAGCGTGAAAACGATCTGGTTGGCCTTGACCAGGTCGCCTTCCTTAAATAGCCACGGCCCAAGAAAGCCGTCGACCCGGGCGCGCAAATCGACCTTTTCGATCGCCTTGACCCGTCCGACGAATTCGGCTGTTGCTGAAACATCACGCATCTCTGCCGTTGTGACCAGCACAGCCGGGGGCGACGGTTGCGCCGTCGCGGGGATGGCGCCGGCCGCAACCACGAGCAGCAAGGCAGACGACAAGGTGCGAAAATTAAAAATGTGATCGTATTTCATGGTGTCAGGCTCGATTTTCGCCCTGAATAACCGGAACCGCTCACCGCAGCCCTCACAAACCTTCCGTTTGTCGATGAGGGAGGGTGAGCGTGCCGATAACGGCCGGAACAGCCTCAGCTATTACAGGAGCCTTGATTTATGGCAATGATAAGATCAGGAGGCCTCAGATAGGCCTAAGCTCGTTGACATCGGCGGGGTACAGGCTTATTTCGGCTGGCGGCGACGCGCCCAGGTGGCGGAATTGGTAGACGCGCTAGATTCAGGTTCTAGTGGGCGATTAGCTCGTGGAAGTTCGAGTCTTCTCCTGGGCACCATTCCTCGGCGCCGAATCGCGATCGCGACTTAGCCTCGGATGAGCAATTGGCTCCATCACGGCGATCTTCCCGAGGATATTGATTTCGGGACGGTCGTCGCCATCGATACCGAGACAATGGGCCTGAACCCGCACCGCGACCGGCTGTGCGTTGTTCAGCTCTCGGCCGGTAACGGTGACGCTCATCTGATCCAATTTGCGCCCGGCGCTTACGATTCCCCGCACTTGCGGCGGTTGATTGGCGATCCGGATGTCACCAAGCTGTTTCACTTTGCGCGTTTTGATCTTGCCATGATCTACCGTTATCTCGGCGTCATGGCACTGCCGGTATATTGTACCAAGATCGCTTCGCGGCTCGCCCGAACCTTTACTGATCGCCACAGTCTGCGCGATTTGTGCAAGGATCTGCTCAACATCGATCTGTCGAAACAGCAGCAAAGTTCGGATTGGGGGGCGCCGAATCTTACCGAAGAGCAGCTGCGCTATGCGGTGTCGGACGTGCTCCATCTCCACGCGCTCCGCGCCAGACTCGATGCGATTTTAGAGCGTGAGGGGCGTGCGGCGCTGGCTTGCGCAGCATTCGAATTTTTACCGCATCGCGTCTTGCTTGATCTCGGCGGCTGGGCGGAGCAAGACATCTTCGCGCATTGAGCCGAGTTCGGGGGGAAGTTTTGGTTACGCTTTCAATTATACAATCCGCTCGCTGCGGCCGATGGCCGTGATGATTGGCGATATTGCCCGGGCAGGGCCGGGCAAGAGGTCGCTCGATACCGGGCAAGGCTGCGGCATCGAGACCGATCTCGCGGTCGCGAGGCGGGTGTTGCGGGCGGAAATCGCCGGGCTTGAGAGCCTTTCGGCGGCGCTCGACGCGACTTTTGCGACCGCTGTTAATCTGTGCTTGGCGGCGCATGGACGCATCATCGTGACCGGGATCGGCAAAAGCGGTCACGTCGCGCGCAAGATTGCTGCAAGCTTGGCATCGACCGGCACGCCGGCACAGTTTGTCCATGCCGGCGAGGCCAGCCATGGCGATCTCGGCATGATCGCTGGCGAGGACGCCATTATGGCGCTGTCGAATTCCGGCGAGACCACTGAGTTTGCCGACATCATCGCTTATTCGCGTCGTTTTGGCATTCCGCTGATCGCGATCACCTCGGGAGCACGCTCGACCCTGGCGTCGGCCGCTGACGTGGTGCTGTTGCTGCCGCCCGCCGCCGAGGCGTGCCCGATGGGGTTGGCGCCGACCACCTCGACGACGCTGATGATGGCCCTGGGCGACGCGCTCGCAATCACATTGCTTGAACGCCGCGGCTTCTCGATTGCCGATTTTCGGCTGTTCCATCCCGGGGGCCGCCTCGGACGGCGGCTGCTCCGGGTTGCGGATATCATGCATATCGGCGATGCAATGCCTTTGATTGCGCTGGCAACTCCGATGTCCGAGGCAATTCTGGTTATGACCGCCAAGAGCTTTGGCTGCGTCGGCGCATGCGACGGCCAAGGACGACTAGTCGGAATCATTACTGACGGTGATTTGCGCCGGCATATGGCCGATGACCTGCTGAACCGGCGCGTGAGCGAGATCCTGCATCCGCAGCCGAAGACAACCGGCCCCGGCGCGCTCGCCGCCGAGGCATTAGGGCTGATGAACCGCTCCGCGATTACCTCGCTGTTCGTACTCGATGACAACCGCTGCCCGATCGGGTTCTTGCATATGCACGATTGCCTGCGTGCCGGCATCGCTTAGCACAGCGGATCCGGGTCGGCCGGTGAAAGCCCTTGACCACAGCGCCGATTTTCCGCCGGGCCGCCCTTTGGCCGCACGAGAGGCTCGGCGCACGAGCCGCATCGGGGTGGACCGCTATAGCCGTATCGTCGTTTTTTTAAAGCGAGTGTTGCCGGCAATCGGGGCTGCGCTGTTGCTGCTGGTCGCCGCTTGGCCACGCCTCGCTCCGCTCCTCGAAAGCGCGCGTCTCAAGCTGTCGGTGATCGATGTGCGCGAGGCGCGTGAACTGACGATGATCCATCCGCGATACGCCGGTACCGATCGGCTTAACCGCCCCTATGTGATCACCGCCGCGGTCGGCCACCAACTGCCGAATCGCAGCGATCTGATGTCGCTCGACGCTCCGCGCGCCGTGACGATCGGACATGGCGGCGCCAAAATCGTATTGACAGCCGCGACGGCGATTTATCAATCGCAGTCGCAACTGCTCGATCTGTTCGATAACGTCATCCTGACGCACGAAAACGGGACTCGGTTCGTGACCCAGCGGGCGCACGCCAATCTCGCTATCAATACCGCCGAAGGGCATGTCCCGATCGAAGGACACGGGCCTTCCGGCGATATCTGGGGGCAGGGCTTCCGCATTATCGACAAGGGTGACACGATCACTTTTACCGGGCAGTCACAGACCATCCTGAAAGGCACCAAGCCAACCAAAACACCACCCCCTCCACCCGAACCATCACCTGAGGTCTTGAAGACCGCCGCCGCAGTAGAGGCGGCAGCGATAGCTTCGCCCAGCCCTCCCGCCGCCCCCGCAAACTCAGTGCAAGGCGCAGCACCGGCAATCGGTCCTCTTTTGACACCGCGTCGTTCCACGACGACATCGCGTCATACGGCGACGAGATCGCGTCCCACGGCGAGAAGATCGCGACGTCATCTTGTCAGCCGCGCCGGCACAGCGACGTTGAGCGGCGGCGGCACAATCGGCAATGGCGAGCCTCATGTTGAGTAAATGCAAATTGCCGGGGTCGGCGGCAGTGGAGCCTCTCGGTGCGTGGTTTCCGCGTGCCACATCGGGGCTCGTGCTGTTGCTGGCGGGTTTTTTGGCGTGCGGGGCGGGGCCGATCGCGGCTCAGGGTTTTAACCCGCTTACCGCCGGCTCCGCTCAGCCGATCGATATCACCGCCGATTCCGGTATCGAGTGGCAGCAGGATAAGCAACTCTACATCGCGCGCGGCAATGCGGTGGCGAGGCGCGGCACGAGCGAGGTACACGCCGATGTTCTGACTGCTCATTATCGGCCGAGCAGAAACAAATCCGAGGGCGGCAACGAGGTTTATCGCCTCGATGCAGATGGCCATGTCGTGATCATGGCGCCGAACCGCACCGTGGTCGGCGATCAGGCAATCTATGATGTCGACCAGCAGATCGGCATCGTCACCGGCCAGCATCTGAAACTGACCACCCCGACAGATGTCGTTACCGCCCGCGACAGTCTCGAATGGTATGACCAGCAACAGGTTGCGGTTGCCCGCGGTGACGCCATCGCGATCCGGGGAGATCGCCGCATCCGCGCGGACGTGCTGACTGCGCACTTTATTAAGGATAAGACGACCAAGAGCGCCGGGCCGACCGGTCCAGGGCAGCGCGAGCCAAAACCGCCGACGAGAGCAACGGGAGCATCCAAAACCGCGGCGGCTGAAGGAGCCGCATCCGGGAAACCTGGGCGGGTCAGGCCGGGTGCGGCCCCACCGGTCGACAATGACGAAGCCAGTTCTAAGATCAGCCGCATCGATGCCCAGGGTCATGTCGTGGTCGCGACTGCAACCGATGTCGGGCGCGGCGACTACGGTGTTTACAATGCCCAGACCGGGATCGTGACACTGCTCGGCAATGTGACAATCACGCGCGGTCAGGATGCCGTTAAGGGTCAATATGCCGTCGTCGACCTCAACACAAACATCAGTCGCATGATGACTTACGCGGCCAAACCCGGCGCGCCGGCATCCCGCGTTGAAGGTCTCTTTTATCGGCAAGATTCGACCGCCGGGCAAAACGCAGGGCAAAAATCGGGTGCCAAACCCGCTGCCCCAGGCACGGCACCGAAATCATGAGGGCGATCGGCAGACGAGCCGACTCCGGCTTAAACCACGTCACCGAGCGACAACCCCGGCTTGTAGCCGAAAACCCTGATTTGTCGGCGCGTACCACCGCGCGTCCGCTGTCGATACAAGGCCTGTGCGCACAGGGGCTCGGCAAGAGCTTCAAGCGGCGGCCGGTTTTGCGTGCGGTTAATGTGTCGGTCCAGCGCGGCGAAGTCGTCGGCCTGCTAGGGCCAAACGGAGCCGGCAAAACCACCTGTTTTTATATCATTACCGGGCTCATCGCGGCCGACACTGGGGTGGTCATGCTGGACGGCCGCGATATCACCGATCTTCCGATGTATCGCCGCGCCCGCCGTGGGATCGGATATCTGCCGCAAGAAGCCTCGATTTTTCGCGGATTGACCGTAGAACAGAATATTCGCGCGATCTTGGAGGTGGTCGAGCCACAACCCGAAGCGCGCGAGGCGATGGTTGACTCGCTACTGGCGGAGTTTTCGATCACTCATCTGCGCCGCGCGCCGGCGATGGCGCTGTCCGGCGGAGAACGCCGTCGCTGCGAGATAGCGCGGGCCTTGGCCACTCAGCCTCATTTCATTTTACTCGACGAACCACTGGCCGGTATCGATCCGATTGCGGTCGCCGACATTCGTGATTTGATTGGGCATTTAAAAGACCGCGGAATTGGTGTTCTGATCACCGATCACAATGTGCGCGAGACCCTTGAAATCGTCGATCGAGCCTATATCCTGCACGCAGGACAGGTATTGATGGAAGGCATACCCGCGCAGATCGTCGCCGATGCCGACGTAAGACGGGTTTTCCTCGGCGATCGGTTTAGCCTATAAGCCGCTCCGAGCGGAGTGCGGTGTGAATCGGATGGCTTTTTCGCAGCGGCTTGAGTTGCGCCAGGCGCAGGCGCTCGTGATGACGCCGCAGCTGCAGCAAGCGATCAAGATGCTGCAACTCTCGAACCTCGAACTCGATGGCTTTATCGAGGCCGAGATCCAGCAGAACCCGCTCCTTGAGCGACGCGAATGGACCGGAGGGGAGGCGTCGCCGCCAAATCAGGCGGCATTCGACGCCGAGCAAGCCTCGACGGCGGCCTTGCCGGAGGGCTTGGCGAGCGAACTCGCCCCCGAGGCGAGCGAGCATTGGCGGGTCGCTTCGGGTAGCGAGGGCGACGGATCGCTCGACCTTGCCGGCGAGTCGTCCGCCTGGCATGCGCGCGACAGCACCGCCGCGGGAGAGAACGGTCTTGGCTTTGAGCAGAGGGCAGCGCGGCCCCGCACCTTGCGCGAGCACGTCCTGGAGCAGATCGGGACCGATCTCTCCGATCACGGCGATCACCTGATCGCGGTGCATTTGCTCGACCTGCTCGATGAGAATGGCTATGTGGGCAGCGGGCTCGACACCGTCGCAGAGTTACTCGGCTGCGAACCGAGCCGGGTCGAGGCGGTTCTTGCCCACCTCCAGCAATTCGATCCGGCCGGCATCTTCGCACGCGATCTCCGCGAGTGCCTCGCGCTTCAGCTAAGCGAACGCAATCGGCTCGACCCTGTGATGCAGGTCTTGCTCGATCATCTGCCGTTGCTGGCCGCGCGCAATATCCCGGCGCTGATGCGGCTGTGCCAGGTCGATGCGGAAGACATGGCCGAGATGATCGCGGAAATTAAGTCGCTCGATCCGCGGCCCGGGCTGGCCTTTGATCCGCCGCTGGCCCAGCCGGTCGTGCCCGACATCCTGATGCGGGCTCAGCCAGAAGGCGGGTGGATCATCGAGCTCAACGCCGAAACTCTGCCGCGTGTCCTCGTCAATAATAAATACTACGCACAAATCAGCCGTGCGACGCGCAGCAAGTCGGAAAAGGATTATCTGACCGACCGATTGCAGGCGGCCAACTGGCTCGTCAAATCGTTGCACCAGCGAGCCACTACGATTCTCAAGGTCGCCGCCGAGATTGTTCGTCAGCAAGACGCTTTTTTTCGCCGAGGCGTGCAAGCGCTGCGACCGCTGATCCTGCGCGACATCGCCGAAGCAATCGGGATGCACGAGAGCACCGTGAGCCGGGTAACCAGTAACAAATATATGGCCACCCCGCGCGGGCTCTATGAATTGAAGTATTTCTTCACATCCGCGATTCCTGCGTCGAGCGGCGGTGACGCGCATTCGGCAGAAGCGGTACGCCATCTGATCCGCAATCTGATCGACAACGAACCACCCGACGCCACGCTGTCCGATGAACGGATCGTCGAATTGCTGCAGCGCGACCGGATCGACATCGCACGGCGGACCGTCGCCAAGTATCGCGAGGCGATGCATATCCCTTCATCGGTGCAGCGCCGGCGGGAGAAACTGCTTGTTCTGTAGCAGGCACGAATTCGACCGTGAGCCGGGCAGCTCTTTAATGCCGATCCCGGCGCGGCAGTACCGATCCTGTCTGCTTGACCGAGTTTCGGGATACGCCCAATTTCGCTGACTGGAGAGCGAACAGTACGCAATTCCAGCTAGAAGGCATGTGCATCCATGCAGCTGACTGTCACTGGGAAGCAAGTCGACATTGGCAATGCCCTACGCGAGCATGTCGAAGCCAGTCTCGCAGCGATTCTGACGAAATATTTCAAAACTGCGATCGAATCGCACGTTGTGATCGCCAAAGAAGCATATTTGATCCGCGCCGAGATTTCCTTGCACATCGGGCGTGGGATCGTCGTCAACGCCCGCGCCGCGCTCCCTGACGCCTATGCCGCTTTCGACAGCGCCGCCGAGCGCGTCGCCAAGCAAATGCGCCGCTACAAGCGGCGCTTACGCGATCATCATGCCCAATTGCGCGAGCCCGCAGAGCCGGTCGAGAGCGCCCGCGACTATGTACTGGCGCCCATCGAGGAGGATGAGGACAGCAATCAGGAGATCGACGGCCAGCATCCGATCGGAGCGGCAGTGGTCATCGCCGAGATCAGCACCGAATTGCCGCGGCTAACCGTAGGCGAAGCGGTAATGCGGTTGGATCTTGCGGATGCGCCGGTTTTGTTGTTTCGCAACCGGGCGCATGGTGAGCTCAACCTTGTGTACCGGCGAACCGATGGCAATATAGGGTGGGTTGACCCGGTACTCGATCCCGCTCGTCGCGAGCGGCGAGCGGCGAAGTTCGCCGCAGACGGTGTCTGATCTATCCAATTCACTACCGCTGCGCGATCGCCGATCATCGGCCTTGGAAGCGGCACCCAGTCGCACCGAGGGGGTCGAGACCGCCGGAGAACGTCCACGCCAGATCATGGAAGTCACCGATCTGATCACCCCGCGCAGCGTCATTGCGCAGCTGCGTGCGACCAGCAAACGCCAGGTGCTGCAAGAGCTCGCCAAGCGGGCCGCGGCGATCACCGGGATCCCTGACCGTGCAATCTTCGACGTGTTGATCGAGCGTGAGCGCCTCGGATCGACCGGAATTGGCACGGGCATCGGCATACCGCATGGCAAACTGCCCGGTCTTGATCGATTTTGCGGGATCTTTGCTCGGCTCGAGCGGCCAATCCCGTTCGAGGCGATCGACGACCAGCCGGTGGATTTGATCTTTCTGCTGCTGGCTCCTGAGAACGCCGGCGCCGACCACCTCAAGGCGCTCGCCCGCATTTCCCGACTGTTGCGCGATCGCGCAGTCTGTGAGAAGTTGCGCGGAACCGATCGCCCTGACGCCCTCTATGCGCTGCTCACCGACATGACGGCGAGCGACGTCGCCTAGTCTGCCGGCTCCTGTATCAGTGGACGCTTACCGGCTCGAGGTCGTGCTGGCGTACGGTCGCGAATGCCAGATCCCGATCGGCAAGGACCGCTATCTGGGTGCCGTCGGCGGCATGGATCGCATAGCCTGCGGCGCCATCGATGACGACCCGTTTGATATAGGCGAAGTCTTGCATCCCGAGCAGCGCCAGCTCGCGCGCCGACATCAGCCCGATCCGTTCTATCCTGTCCATCTCTCTACCTTTAAACTAGCTCTGCGCGCTCGCCACGCTTCTCTTCGCGGTTGTCGCCCCGTTTCTGATTTCGATGGTCCTCACTCGGCTTTCCACTTCGGGTCGAACCAAATCAACGTGAAGCAGCCCGTTATCGAGCCATGCTCCGCTCACCTCGATACCTTCCGCCAGCACGAACGAACGTTGGAATTGGCGGGCGGCAATGCCGCGGTGCAGATAGACCCGCTGAGCGTCATCGGTCTGCTTGCCGCGGATCACGAGTTGGTTGTCTTCGACGGTGATGCTGAGATCCGTCATAGAGAACCCGGCGACTGCAAGCGTTATGCGCAGCGCGTTTTCCCCGAGCTGCTCGATATTGTAGGGTGGGTAGCCATCGCTTGATCCTTTGCTGACCCGGTCGAGCGCCCGCTCGAAATGGTCGAAGCCAAGCAGCAGTGGCGAGTTGAACAGTGATAATCGAGACATTCTTTTTCTCCTCACGGGCGAGCGAGAAACCACCGCTGGGCCCATTTGCGGCGCCCAAAAGCGGATCACTTGCGAATGACTATAATCTAGGTTGCGCAATCTGGCGATCAAGCAAAGGATCCGGGAACGACCTGCGGACGTCGGCAACCGCCATTTTCCGTCGGCAGTGCTTTCGCCCCGCCCCCAACTCGCCAATATTCCATACAAGGGAGGTCGCCTTCTTCAAGGACGAACAGGGAGTGTCCCAAGCTATGTCGATTTGGCGGATCGGGCTTGCGCTTTTTTGCTGCGCCTGTCTGGCGCTCGCCCCTGCTTTGGCGCAAGCGCGGGCGGGCAGCTCTTACGGTGGGCGAGGGTCGAGCTTTGGCAGCCGGGGCACCCGCACCTGGGAATACAATGGCGCTCAGCCGCTCAATCGCAGCCTGGCGCCACCGCCGAGCCGACCCAATTTTGCCCCCGGCTCGCCCGCGCCAGCTTACGGCGGCAGCTTTTTTCAGCGGCACCCGTTTTTGACCGGGGTTGCAGGCGGCCTCTTTGGTTCCTGGCTCTTCGGCCACGCCGCCAATGCCGAGGGTGCCGGCGGGGGCGCCGGCGCGTTCTTCGGCACTCTGTTGTGGCTTGCGATCATCGGTCTAGTGATCTGGTTTGTCGTGCGGCGGTTCCGGGCGGGGACGTTCGCGAACGGATGGCCAACTGCCGGACCAGCTGCCTTTAGAGGCCGCTCCGCCGGGGCCGCATCCGCCCCAGCCGGCCGGTTTCGTGGCCGGGATGTGAATTTCGCTGATGCCGATTTACAAGCCTTCCAGCGACTGCATTCCGCGATCCAGTATGCCTGGAGCAGCGGCGATCTCGGGCAAATGCGGCGTTTGATGACCCCGGAAATGCTGAGCTATTTCTCAGAAGAGCTTAGCCGCAACACGAGCCGGGGGCTGCGCAATATCGTCAGCAATGTGGAGCTCCTCAAAGGCGAGCTGACCGAAGCATGGGAAGAAGGCGATCTGCAATACGCGACGGCGCTGCTGCGCTGGCGCGCGGTCGATTATATGCTGCGGCTCGGTGCGCCTCCCGGCGATCGCAATTCGGTTGTCAGCGGTGATCCGCGCAGTCCAAGTGAATTTGAAGAGGTGTGGACATTCGTGCGCCGGCGCGGAGGCGACTGGCTATTATCGGCAATCCAGCAGGTCTGAGGTCGGGCATTACTGGCGCAGCCCGCGAATCCGGGGGTCGCTCTCGCCGGGCGACTCTTCGGGCTTGTAGCCCAAGCGAAGCGCTGCATCGATGATGTCGTCGAGAAAGGCTTGATAGCCCGCGCACGGATCGGATGATACCGCTTCGGGCTCTCCCGCATTTCCGCGCCGGCGATAGGGGGCGACAAACGCCGCCGAAGAAGCTTCTCCGACCTGGCGGCTGCCGCGCTCAAAACTGAACTCTCCCGCATTGTCCGGCGCGCTGAGGACTCGCACTCCGCTGATGGCCTCGCTAGATGTCGCGGCGTTGTGCGCGGCATCGGCAGCAAAAGCATCGGGCGGGTAAGCCCGCTCGAGCGCCGCGCGATCGTCTATTTTCACCGTAGGCATAGCACCCGCTGAACGCGTCAGTAGCCCCCAGGTTCCGAACGCCAATCAGGGCCAGGCGGCTGCGGGCGGCAATGACATCAGGATCGCCTCGATATTGCCGCCGGTCTTCAGGCCAAAGCGGGTACCGCGGTCGTAAAGCAGGTTGAATTCGGCATAGCGGCCGCGGCGCACGAGTTGATGGCGGCGCTGCTCATCGGTCCAGGGGAGCCGCATGCGCAGCCGCACGATCTCCGGATAGACCGCCAGAAACGCCTCGCCGACAGAGCGAACAAAAGCGAAGTCCCGCTCCCAATCGCCGCTGTCAAGATAATCGAAAAAGATGCCGCCGGCGCCGCGCGCTTCGTTGCGGTGCGGCAGAAAGAAATACTCGTCACACCAGGCCTTGAAGCGGGCGTAGCATTCGCGGTCGTAGCCATCACACGCGACCCGTAAGGCTGCATGAAACGAGGCCTCTGCCGTCGCATCTGGATACATCGGGGTCAGATCCGCGCCGCCGCCGAACCAGGCTTTGGTGGTTACGATGTGCCGGGTGTTCATATGAACCGCGGGGACCAACGGCGAGCACATATGTGCGACCAGCGAGATGCCGCTCGCCCAAAACCGCGGATCGACCGCGGCACCCGGAATGTCATTGCGGAATTCCGGAGAAAATTCGCCCGACACAGTCGAAATGTTGACCCCGACCTTTTCGAAAACCCGCCCGCGCATCAGGGCGATGACACCACCGCCACCCTCCGGACGCTGCCAGGGAGTGCGTTCGAACCGGCCGGTCTCACCCTGTTCCGGTCGCTCCGCCGCGAACTCGTCCTCGATCGCCTCGAATTCAGCGCAGATCCGGTCGCGCAGCGCCGCGAACCAGGCGGCAGCACGCGCGCAACGTTCGGGGGCAGAAGGAAAATTGGTCGACGGGTTCATCGTTTGGGAATCAGCTCGGTTTGCCGCAGCGCCTCGAAAACTGCGATCGCGCCGGCAAGTGCGACGTTGAGCGATCGCGCGGGCGGGCGCAAGGGGATCGCAACCCGCGCCGCTGCGGCGGCATGCACTGCGGCTGGCGCCCCCGCACTCTCGCGGCCGAGCAGGATCGTATCCTCCGCCGTAAAGATGAAGCGATGCAGTGGCACCGCCCCGGAGGTCGTCATCAAGACCAGCCGAGAGTGGGGCTGGCACTTAGCGAGGAATGCATCCCACGAGGCATGCCGGGTGATTTCGCAGAGAGGTGCATAATCCAGAACGGCGCGTTTGAGACGACGATCATCGAGCAGAAAACCGCATGGCTCGATCAAATCGACAGGAACCCCAAAACACGCCGCGAGACGCAACAGTGTTCCAGTATTTTGCGGGATATCAGGCTCGAACAAGGCGAGTCGCAAGGCAAACCTCGGGTTTTCGACCACACAGTATCGGAGCGGTGCAAGTCGAGGTTTCGGACGGGTTTCTGTGAATTATGCGGCAGTCTGTCGCATAGTTCCGCTTTCTCGACAGTATAGCTTCACCGGGCGCCGGGGGTCAGGACGAGTTTGGGGGCAGAGATATCGAATGACAGATTTGGCTGACGGCAACATTAGCCATATGCATGCTGCTACGAGCCGGCGAGATTTCCTGATGTTGACCGTAGGTGCACTCGGCGCGGTTGCGATCAGTGCCACGGTCTGGCCGTTCGTCGATACATTGAACCCGGCACGCGACACCTTGGCAGCGGCGACGACCGAGGTCGATCTGGCGCCGGTTGCGGTCGGGCAGCGCCTAACCGTCGCCCGGCGCGGCAAGCCGGTCTTTATCGATCACCGCACGCCCGCCGAAATAACCGCGGCACAGAATGTCGACCCCTCGCAGCTGCGCGATCCCGAAGCGGATTCGGCGCGCGTCAAAAAGCCCGAGTGGCTGGTCATCGTCGGGGTCTGCACTCATCTCGGCTGCATCCCGCTCGGTCAGAAAACGGGTGACGACCGCGGGACCTATGGCGGCTGGTTCTGTCCCTGTCACGGCTCGGTCTATGACACGTCGGGTCGCATCCGCCAGGGTCCAGCGCCGCTGAACCTTGCGGTACCGCCTTATGAATTCACCGGCATTACAACCATCAAGATCGGCTAGGAGAGCACGATGGCCGACGCGCGTCCCGGGATCGGAACCCGGATAGTTCGCTGGATCGATTATCGGCTGCCGTTCATGGCAACCATGGAGCACGAGCTCTATGAGTACCCGACCCCCCGTAATCTGAGCTATTGGTGGAATTTCGGCTCCCTGGCCGGGATCATGCTGGTGATCATGATCGTCACCGGCATCTTTCTTGCCATGCAATACACGCCGAGTGCGTTGCTCGCCTTCGACTCGGTCGAGCGTATCATGCGCGACGTCAATTACGGATGGCTGGTCCGCTACGCGCACGCCAATGGCGCGTCGATGTTTTTTGCAATCGTCTATATCCACATCTTCCGCGGGCTCTATTACGGCTCGTACAAGGCGCCGCGCGAGCTGTTGTGGATGCTCGGCGTAATCATCTTGGTCCTGATGATCGCCACTGCGTTCATGGGTTATGTGCTGCCTTGGGGGCAGATGAGCTATTGGGCGGCGACCGTGATCACCAGTCTGTTTTCGGCGATCCCGGTTGTGGGGCAGGGGATCGTTACCTTCTTGTGGGGTGGTTTCACGGTCGGCGATCCGACGCTGCACCGCTTTTATGCACTACATTATTTGCTGCCCTTTGTCATTCTGTTTGTCGTCCTTCTTCACCTCATCGCTCTGCATCGCTTTGGCTCCAACAATCCATTGGGAATCGATTTAAAGGGACCACAAGATTCGCTTCCGTTTCATCCCTATTACACGGTGAAGGACTTTTTCGGGCTCAGCGTATTCCTGCTAATCTACGCATTCTTCGTATTCTATGACCCAAACCTCTTTACGAATGCCGATAATTACATTCCGGCAAACCCAATGCAGACGCCGAACCATATTGTGCCGGAATGGTATCTGCTACCCTATTATGCGATCTTGCGCTCGATTACTTTTTCCTTGATTGGCATTCCGGCGAAGCTGCTCGGTGTCATCTCGGCTTTCGGGTCGCTTTTCCTGCTGTTTATTGTGCCGTGGCTCGACACCTCACCGGTTCGCAGCTCGCGGTTTCGCCCGATCTACAAATGGGTGTTCTGGCTGCTCGTCATCGATGTGCTGGCACTCGGCTGGGTCGGCGCCAATCCACCGCAAGGCATTGTCGTTACCGTCGGGCAAATCGCGACGGCGTATTACTACATCCACTTCCTGATCCTGTTGCCGTTGCTCGGCAAGATCGAACGGCCGCGACCGCTGCCGACCAGCATTGCGGCCGCGGTGTTGAGCAGCAAAACAAAGGTGACAGCCCCTGCCGTGTCGATGGATAAGCCGTGACATGATGCCGATTTTCACCGCAAGACTTCTCCTCGCAGCGGCAGCGCTGATCGGTTTGCTGCTGCTGGCGCCAATGCTAAGCGAGGCGCAGGAGACCCCACCATTGCCACACCAGCAATGGTCGTTCGACGGGGTCTTTGGCACCTATGACAAGGCGGCGATGCAGCGCGGATTTCAGGTCTACAAGCAGATCTGCTCCGCCTGCCATCCAGTCAAACACCTGTATTTTCGCGATCTGCAGGCGCTTGGCTATACCCCGGACCAGGTCGAGGCCATCGCCGCTAGCGATCAGTGCACCGATGGACCGAACGATCAAGGCCAGATGTATCAGCGGCCCTGCCGTCCCTCCGATCCGATCCCCGGTCCGTTTCCAAACGACCAGGCGGCGCGGGCGGCGAATGGTGGGGCGTTGCCGCCAGACCTGTCGATGATCGTCAAGGCGCGCGAGGGCGGACCCGATTACGTCTATGGAATCTTGAACGGCTTCAAGCCGGCGCCGGCCGGTTTCCAAGTGGCGCCGGGGAAGTATTACAACGAGTATTTCCCCGGTCATCAGATCGCGATGCCGCCGCCGCTGAGCCAGGGGGCCGTGACCTTTGCCGATGGGACCCAGGCGACGGTGCCGCAGATGGCGCACGACGTCGCGACATTCCTCGCCTGGGCATCCGAACCCATGCTCGATGTGCGCCATCGTATCGGGGTCCGGGTGTTCCTGTTTCTGATCGTCGGGGTCGGCATCTTCTACGCGGCCAAACGCAAGATCTGGGCGCCGGTACACTGAGCCGCCCGTGAACCCGCCCGTCATCGGCATCATCGGCGGCAGCGGTCTCTATGAGATCGATGGCCTCGCCGATGTCGCTTGGCGGCGCGTGGGAAGCCCGTTTGGAGCGACCTCGGACGAGTTTTGCTTTGGGACGTTGCGCGGTTATCAGTTGGTGTTCGTGCCGCGCCATGGACGCGGTCACGTATTGCCGCCCTCGGACATTAATTTCCGCGCCAATATTGACGCCTTAAAGCGGTGCGGCGTCACCGATATCGTCTCGCTTTCGGCGGTCGGCAGCTTGAGGGAGGATCTTGCGCCCGGCGATTTTGTTATCGTCGATCAGTTCATCGACCGTACTTTTGCCCGTCCCAAGAGTTTTTTCGGTGCCGGCTGCGTGGCGCATGTGTCGATGGCGCATCCGGTTTGCGGGCGCATCGGGGATGCTCTTTCGGAAGCCTCCAGCGAGGCCGAGGTAGCACTAAAGCGCGGCGGCACCTATCTCGTTATGGAAGGCCCGCAGTTCTCGACCCTGGCCGAAAGCCGGCTCTATCGGTCGTGGGGCTGCGATGTGATCGGCATGACCAACATGCCCGAGGCAAAGCTCGCTCGCGAGGCCGAGATTTGTTACGCCACAGTGGCGATGATCACCGATTACGATTGCTGGCATCCGGACCATGATGCGGTGACAGTCGATATGATCCTCGGCGTATTGTGGGCCAATGCGCAAAAGGCAAAGCGGCTGATCCAAGTGGTGGTTCCCCGGCTCGGCGCCGACACCGCCCAATGTCAGCATGGCTGCCGACACGCGCTCGATAATGCCCTGATCACCGCTCCTGAAAAACGCGACCCGGCGCTGCTCGCCCGGCTCGATGCAGTCGCCGGGCGGGTGCTGCGAGGCGCCCTGTGAACGTCGAAGGCCGACGGATGCGAACGATTTGGCCGGTTGGCGATGGCGGCACTGTCGAGATCATCGATCAGACGCGACTGCCGCACGAACTGGCAATCGTCGGTCTCGTTACGCTCGACGATGCCGCAACCGCAATCTGGACGATGCAGGTACGCGGCGCCCCGTTGATCGGGGTCACCGCGGCTTATGGCGTCGCGCTTGGGATGGCGGAAGATCCTTCCGACCACGGGCTCGACCGCACGATCGCGATACTTGCGGCAACCCGGCCGACCGCGGTCAATCTGCGCTGGGCGCTCGCCGAAATGGAGCGCAGACTTCGCGATCTGCCGCCATCCGGCCGGTTTAAGGCCGCGCTCGCGTTTGCCGGCGAGATTGCTGAAGCGGATGTGGCAAGCAGCCGTGCGATCGGCGAGCACGGCGCGCCTCTGATCGTTGCAGCTTGGCAACGCGAGGCTGGCGATAGACCAGTCGAGGTGCTGACCCATTGCAACGCTGGTTGGCTTGCCGCCGTCGATTGGGGTACGGCGCTAGCCCCGATCTACCGCGCTCATGACGAGGGCATTCCAATCCATGTTTGGGTCGATGAGACCCGGCCGCGCAACCAAGGCGCCGGACTGACCGCTTGGGAATTGGGCCAGCACGGGGTGGCGCATACAGTGATCGTCGATAATGCCGGTGGCCATTTGATGCGCCAAGGGCTCGTCGATCTGTGCATCGTCGGCAGCGATCGTACGACAGCCGCCGGCGACGTCGCCAACAAGATCGGCACATATTTGAAAGCGCTCGCGGCGCGCGACAATGATGTCCCGTTTTATGTCGCCTTGCCGTCATCGACGATTGATTGGGAGATCGAGGACGGGGCGGCGATCCCGATCGAACGCCGCGATCCCCGCGAGGTCACTCATATCGAGGGCTGGACCGATAGCGGCGAGCGCATCGCCGTCCGGATCACGCCACAGCACAGCCCGGCAGAAAACTATGCCTTTGACGTGACGCCGGCCAGGCTCGTGACCGCGCTGATTACCGAACGCGGGATTTGTCCGGCCTCGCGCGATGGGCTCCTAAAGCTGTTTCCGGAACGCCGCTTAACCGGCCGCTAGTCAAAGGGAGGACGTGATGGGGCCGATAGCCGGTATCGACCACGTCATCGTCGGTGTCCGCAATCTCGAAGACGCCCGCGAAACATGGCGGCGGCTCGGCTTTACGCTGTCGCCGCGCGGCCGCCATATCGATCAGCCAACGGGCAATTACTGCGTGATGTTTGCAGCGGATTACATCGAGCTGTTGGGAATTGCCGATGCAGCCGCGGCGGGGCCCCACCGCCTCGGCGATTTCCTGAAATGGCGAGAAGGATTGATGGGAGCGGCGTTCGCCCCGTCTGGCGGCGCCGAGCAAGCCCACGCCGCTCTCTTCGAGCGGGGCCTCCACCCCTCGGTGCCGCGCCCGCTCTCCCGTGCGATCGAACTGTCCGAGGGAACCGTGCTGCCGGGTTTCAGCCTGGTGTCGCTGCCGGGGGAGGAGACGCCGGGGCTGGATTGTTTTTTGTGCAGCCATCTGACGCCCGAACTGATGCGACGGCCGGAATGGCTTGCCCATGCGAACGGCGCCACCCGCCTCAACGCCGTTTATGTGCTGGTCGAGAATACCGCTCCGCTGCTCCCCGCCTACGACCGGCTATTCGGGATCGGCCAGGTGACAACAACCGACGCCGTTGCTGCAGTGCATGTCGGCAGGCATAATCTCTTCTTTAGCACGCCCGACGATTTCGAGACGATGCATCCGAGTGTCACCCTCAATCCCGGGTTTCCATTGCCGGGGATCGTGGCGCTTGAACTCGGCATCGATCGCCGTGAAGACACTCTCGCCTATTTGCGCGCGCATCAAATCGCCTTCGACGAGATGCCCGACGGCAGTCTCGCCGTCCCAGCACGCGAGGCGAGCGGGGCGGTGCTGTTCCTCCGGGAAGGTTGACGATCCTTTGCCGGATCAGGCCCCAGGTCAAATCTGCGTTGCCGGCGCGGTTGACGATCGGGGGATTTTCACCTTCGCGCAAAACTCCTTATGACAGCTGGCGATGCCGCCATTTTTTGTAATTCCGTTCCCTGACGTTAACCCCGTCGCCGTTTCACTCGGACCCTTTGCGATCCGCTGGTACGCGCTCGCCTATATCGCCGGGCTGGTCATCGGTTGGCGTTATTGCCTCGCCCTGGCCGGACGCCCGCCTTATCTCGTCCGACGTCAAGACGTCGACGATTTTCTGGTTTGGGCGACATTCGGGGTCGTACTCGGCGGACGTATTGGCTACGTGCTGTTCTACAATCCGGGTTACTACCTCGCGCATCCGCTACAAGCGTTTTATGTCTGGCACGGCGGGATGTCGTTCCATGGCGGGGCGATTGGCGTGACAATCGCCCTGATTTTGTTCACGCGAGCGCGTAGCATCCGGCTTTTCGTGTTCTCTGACATCATTATCGAGGCCGTCCCGATCGGGCTGTTCTTTGGCCGCATTGCGAACTTCATCAATGGAGAGCTGTACGGCCGCCCAGCCACTGTCCCATGGGCGGTGATCTTTCCGAATGGCGGCCCGGTGCCGCGCCACCCGAGCCAGCTCTACGAAGCCTTTTGCGAAGGCATCCTGCTGTTTCTTCTGCTCTTTGTCGCCGAGCGGCGCGGGGTGCGGCGCTCGCCGGGGGTGGAAACCGGCTTGTTTTTGGCGGGTTATGCCGTTGCGCGAATGTCCGGCGAGCTGTTTCGACAACCCGACCCGCAGCTCGGTTATCTGATTTTTGGAACGACGATGGGTCAGCTGCTATCGATCCCGGTCTTGGTGGCCGGGATCGCAATCATTCTGTGGTCGCGGCGGACCCGCCGCTCATCCGCGCTATGACCGGCCGCAGCCTGGCAGACAAGCTCATTCGGCTCATTCGAACCGAAGGGCCGCTGTCGGTCGCCGGTTTTATGGCGATAGCGCTATACGATCCCGAACTTGGCTACTACGCGATACGGCAGCCGCTCGGCGCAGGCGGCGATTTCATCACTGCGCCGGAGATCAGCCAGATTTTTGGTGAGCTTATCGGCGTGTGGTGCGCATTGTTCTGGGAACAGATCGGCCGTCCCGATCCGATGATCGTCGCCGAGCTCGGGCCCGGCAGCGGCACCCTCGCCGCGGATTTGCTGCGCGCTGCCAAAGCCTTGCCGGCATTTCGTCGGGCTATTCGCCTGCATCTGGTCGAGGTCAGCCCAATTCTGCGCGCTGCGCAACAGCGGCGCCTAAGCGATGCCGATGTCGTCTGGTTGGATCGTACGGAAGATCTACCCGATGGACCGTTGATCGTGGTCGCCAATGAATTCCTCGATGCGCTGCCGATCCGGCAATTGGTGCGCGGGTGGCGTTTCTGGGCCGAACGAATGGTTGCCCTCGACCCCGACGATCGGCTCGTATTTGTCGATGGCCCTGAAACACCGGTGCTGTCTCTGCTGGTTTCGGAGGAATTGCGGGAGACCTCCCCACCCGGCACCATTTTCGAGGTTTGTCCGCAGGCCTTGGCGCTCGCTGCAACCCTTGGCTTGCGCCTCAGCCGTTGGCCGGGGGCGGCGTTGTTCATCGATTATGGTCGTGCCGCGAGTGCCCTCGGAGCCAGTCTGCGTGCGGTCTCAGACCACTGCCCGGCCGCGCCGCTGCAAGCGCCGGGATGCACCGATCTGAGCGCCGAGGTCGATTTCGAAGCTTTCGCAGCCTCTGCGCGCGCAAGCGGGGCCGCTGCTTATGGACCGGTCCCGCAAGGCAGATTTCTGCAGGCGCTTGGTGCGGCCGCACGGCTCGCAGCTCTGTCCGCACGTGCCTCGCCAGCCGAGCGCGAGCGGCTTCAGAGCGGCCTTTCGCGGTTGATCGATCCGGCGCAAATGGGCACCTTGTTCAAGGTCATGGCGCTGACCTCACCAGGATTATTGCCGGTGCCTCCGGGTTTTGATCCTGCCGAGCTGATGCAATGATCCACCTCGCCGGACTCGACGAGTGCAGCGTCGCACAGCATGCTTTTTTCACCCGGCAAGGCGGTGTAAGCGACGGGCCATATGCCTCGCTGAATTGCGGTTGGGGTTCCGGCGATCGAGCCGAACGGGTCGAGCGGAATCGCGGGATCGCGATGGCAATGATGCAGCTCCCACCGGATCGTCTGGTGACCTGTCGTCAAATCCACAGCGCCGCTGCAGTCATTGTCGAACAACCCTGGAGGCGCGCGGCCGCCCCCGCGGCAGATGCGATGGCGACGAACCGGCCGGGACTGGTTTTAGGCGTGCTGTCGGCGGATTGCGCGCCACTATTGTTGTGCGATCCCGTGGCGCGGGTGATCGGAACCGCCCATGCCGGCTGGCGCGGTGCCTTTCGCGGCGTGGCCGAGGCTGCGGTGGCAGCAATGGAACGGCTCGGCGCCGCGCGTCATCGAATCCGTGTCGGCATTGGCCCCTGCATCGGGCTTGCGTCCTATGAAGTCGGTCCCGAGTTTCCGCAGCCGATTCTCGCAAATGATCCGGCAGCCGAACGATATTTCACCATCGCACCCCGCCCGGGCCGTTTCATGTTCGACCTGCGCGGTTATCTCGCGCATCGCCTCGCACGCTCTGGTGTACCATGTGTTGAAGCTGCGACGCATGACACTGCTGCCGAGCCCGGTCTTTTTTTCAGCTATCGGCGCGCTCGGCTTTGCGGTCAGCCGAACTTTGGTCTCGGCCTCTCGGCGATCGTCATTAACGACTGAAGCATGCCCGGTCGTCGCGACGCGCCCTGATCCGCGATGCCGTACCTGATCATGTTCCTGCTTTTTTGCCTGTTGGGGGCGCTCGCCACCTGCGTTCTAATGATCCGATGAGTGCCCGTGCGGCGCGTCGGCCAGCGGGAGCGATCATCAGTGTCTTGTTGGCCGCATGTCAGCCATTGCCGCATCCCTTTGCGAATGACGTCCCGAAACCGGGCTCGCCGATGCTCGCCCTTCGCGATACGGCCACCATCGCAATTGCACCGCTTGCTGGCGGACCGCGCGCCACCGCCGAAAAGCTGGGGCCGGCGATAGCCGAAGCGCTGCAAAAGCGCGACATTGCCGCCAGTGACCGCGCCATGGGGATTGCCAGCTACCAGCTCGACGGTCGCCTACAGGCGATGCCTCGTTTTGGCGACAAAGCCGCGATCGTCGTGTTGTGGGATCTGCGCGATCCCTCCGGCAAGTCGCTTGGTGTCCGGGCCGAGCGAATCGAAGCCGCCGCTGAAGACTGGCAACAGGGTAAGGACGATGCGGTCGCCCGGCTCGCGGCGGTGAGCGCCGACCAGATTGCTGCGATGCTGCAAGACAAGGCTCCCGTCGAGGCGGCAGAGCAGGGCAAATTGCGTTTATCGATCCGCCACGCCGAGGGTGCGCCGGGTGACGGCGGAACCGCGCTCGCGAGCGCGATAACGACCCTGCTCAAGCGACAGGACCTCGCGATCGTATCCGATTCCCAGGATAAAATCGATCTTGTGCTCGACGCCACCGTCACGGTCGACAAACCAATCGCTGGCAAACAGCATGTCAAAATCGTCTGGCACGTCCGTCATGGCGATGGCGGCGAAATCGGGACCGTCGCCCAGGAAAACGATGTCCCCGAAGGCCTTCTCGACGGCTCTTGGGGCGATGTCGCCTTTACGATCGCGGTGGCGGCGCAGGACGGGATCATGCAGCTGATCGCACGCGGCGCACCGCAATCGGCAGGAAACTCCTGATCTTTTGATATCGGACAGGAGATATGCGTTAGGTCGCAAGGTTGTCACAGCGACTGGCGATTGTTAAATTATTGCTACGCGAAGCCGCGGGGCTCGGCCTGTCGGCGCGAGTGCGTATGGCGCGTTATGAAAATCCTCGCGTGTAACAGCAACAGGCCGCTTGCCGAAGCCATCGCGGATTACCTTGATCTGCCGCTGACCAAGGCAAGCGTGCGACGCTTTTCGGATATGGAGGTGTTTGTCGAGATCCTCGAAAACGTGCGCGGCGAGGACGTTTTCGTAATCCAGTCGACCTCGTTTCCGGCGAACGACCATCTGATGGAATTGCTCGTCTGCCTCGACGCGCTGAAGCGCGGTTCGGCCCGGCGAGTGACCGCAGTCATTCCGTATTACGGCTACGCCCGGCAGGATCGTAAATCGGGGCCGCGCACACCGATATCAGCCAAGCTCGTGGCCAACATGATTACCGCCGCGGGCGCCGACCGAGTGCTGACCCTCGACCTCCATTCCGGGCAGATCCAAGGCTTCTTCGATATACCGACCGATAATTTGTACGCGGCGCCCGTCTTGGTGAAAGACATCCTCGATCAGCATTCACGCCGCGATCTGATCATCGTCTCGCCCGATGTCGGCGGTGTGAGCCGGGCGCGCGATATGGCGGGCCGCGTGGATGCCGACCTCGCGATCATCGACAAGCGGCGCGAGCGGGCCGGCGTGTCCGAGGTCATGAACATCATTGGCGATGTCGCCGGGCGCCGATGCATCATCGTCGACGACATCGTCGACAGCGCCGGCACGATGTGCAATGCGGCCGCCGCCTTGGCCGAGGCGGGGGCATCCGCGGTATTTGCCTATGTCACGCACGGCGTTTTATCGGGTGGTGCGGTGGCGCGGGTAGCAGTTGCGCCGATCGAGTCGCTGGTGATAACCGACAGCATCATGGCAACCGACGCGGTGCGAGAAGCACACAACATCCGCCAAGTGTCGATCGCACCGCTGATGGCCGAAGCAATCCGCCGCATCAGCGAGGAACGGTCGGTTTCGAGCCTATTCGATTGAGCCGCGGCTGGAACGGTTACAGCGCCGCGTTGCCGCAGCGGTCTTGCACGCCGCTTTGCTCTGCCCAACCTACTCATGCCTGACCGCTGGCCTCTGAAAAAGGAGCGATAATCGATGCCCGAGATCATCACCCTCAGCGCCGAGTTGCGCGCTCGCGCCGGCAAGGGTGCGGCCCGCGCCGCGCGACGTGAGGGACGTGTCCCCGGCATCGTTTATGGGGGCGACCGGGAGCCGATGCCGATCAGCCTCGAGCCAGGCGAATTATCGCGGGCGCTCGCTCGCCGCGGCTTTTTCGCGACCCTCGTCGATCTGACGATCGATGGTTCGGTCGAGCGCGCGCTGCCACGCGAGGTGCAATATCATCCGATAACAGACAAGCCGCTGCATGTCGATTTCATGCGCGTCGCCGTGAATTCTCGAGTTACCGTCACGGTTCCCGTCGTTTTCATCAATCACGAGCAGTCGATCGGGCTGCGTCGCGGCGGCATCCTCAACATCGTTCGGCACGGCATCGATCTCAATTGTCCGGTCGATGGCATCCCCGATCACCTGACCGCAAGCCTCGAGGGACTCGATATCGGCGACAGCGTTCATATCAGTGCCGTGGCACTGCCGGAAAGCTGCAGGTCTTCGATCACCGGGCGCGACTTTACAATCGCAAGCATCGCGGCATCCTCCGCGGTGCGCGAAGAGGCGGCGACGAGCGCTGCGACACCGCCCTCAGCAGATCAGGGCGCTGTCTGACAGGGCGGGACTCGCTCTGCGGCATCGACGGTTCTGGCTCCATGCGGCTTGTCGTCGGGCTTGGAAATCCCGGTGCACGTTATGCACGAAACCGGCACAATATCGGCTTCATGGCGATCGATGCGATCGCCCGTCGCCATGGCTTTCCGGCGTTCCGTAATCGCTTCAAGGGGGAGCTTTCCGAAGCTCCTCTGGCCGGTATGCGCCGGCTGTTGTTGAAGCCACAGACGTTTATGAACGCATCCGGCGAGTCGGTAGCCGAGGCGGCCCGCTTCTTTAAGATCGCGCCTGAGGATATCCTTGTGATCCATGACGAGATCGATCTCCGTCCCGGAAAGCTGCGCGTCAAGCGCGGCGGCGGCAACGCCGGACATAATGGCCTGCGGTCGATCGACCCGATCATTGGGACCGACTACTGGCGCATGCGGATCGGGGTCGGGCATCCGGGGATCAAGGAATTGGTGCAACCCTACGTGCTGCAAAATTTCAGCAGCGAAGAGCTGAACCTCTGGGTCGAGCCGCTGATCGCGGCGGTCGCAGAAACAATCGGGCTGCTGCTCGAGGGCGCGCCGGACGCGTTTATGAGCGAGGTTGCACGCCGCACCGCACCGCCTGAGGCGAAGCCGGCAACAGCGTTGTCATCATAGAGCATGGGATTTAGCTGCGGGATTGTCGGGCTGCCGAATGTCGGCAAGTCCACCTTGTTCAACGCGCTGACCGCAACCAGCGCGGCGCAAGCGGCAAATTATCCGTTTTGCACGATCGAGCCTAATATCGGCCGCGTCGCGGTACCGGACGAACGGCTTGCGGTGTGCGCGCGCCTGGCCAAATCGGCGAAGGTTATCCCAACCCAGCTTGAATTTGTCGATATCGCCGGCCTGGTGCGGGGCGCGGCACGCGGCGAGGGGCTGGGGAACCAGTTTCTTGGTCATATCCGCGAAGTCGACGCGATCGCTCACGTCGTGCGCTGCTTCGAGGACGGCAATGTCGTTCATGTCGAGGGGACGGTCGACCCGATCCGCGATGTCGACACGGTCGAAACCGAGCTGATGCTGGCCGATCTCGAAAGCCTCGAACGGCGCGCCGTGGCGGTGCAAAAGCGGGCGCGCGGCGGCGACAAGGACGCCCGCGCATTGTCGGCGATCATCGACCCGGTGCTCGCCGCATTACGTGCGGGCGAGCCTGCGCGCACCGCCGTCACCGGCGCCGAGCAGCGCAAACAGCTCGCCGCATTACAATTGCTGAGCGCCAAGCCCGTGCTTTACATCGCCAATGCCGACGAGGCGAGTGCCGCCGCCGGGAATGCCGCAAGCCGGCGGCTTGCCGATTACGCCGCCGGCCGTGGCGCCAGCGTTGTGGTGATCTCGGCGGCAATCGAAGCCGAACTGGCGCAGCTTGCCGATCCCAGTGAAAGAGCCGAATATCTTGCCGCCCTCGGCCTCGCCGAGGCCGGGCTCGATCGAGTCGTCCGTGCCGGTTATACGCTGCTCGACCTGATCACCTTTTTGACCGTCGGGCCCAAGGAAGCGCACGCCTGGACGGTTGAGCGCGGCACCAAGGCGCCGCAGGCCGCAGGCCGCATCCATAGCGACTTTGAAAAAGGCTTTATTCGCGCCGAGGCGATTTCATACAAGGATTTTGTCGCTTATGGCGGCGAACAAGGCGCCAAGGATGCCGGCCGCATGCGGCTCGAGGGCGCGGATTATGTCGTCCGCGACGGCGACATCATGCATTTCCGCTTCAATGTTTAGATCGGCAGCGCCATGTCCTGCGCCCGTTGCGCACCAGCGGCCGCGCTGGCCTCCATCCGTCGGTACAGGGCTACATATTGCCGTGCCGCGGCATCCCAAGAGAAGTTGCGGGTCATCGCGCGCCTGATCATCCGGCGCCATATCGGCGGCTGATCCATCAGCCCTGCAGCCCGGGCGGCTGCTTCCAGCAACGCTTCAGGGGTCAACCCGTCAAAGGCAAAGCCGGTCGCCGAGCCATCGGCGAGCGTGACCGCTGAAGCGTCGACCACGGTATCGGCGAGCCCGCCGACTCGCCGCACCAATGGCAAGGCGCCGTAGCGCAACGCATAGAGTTGGGTCAGCCCGCAGGGTTCAAAGCGCGACGGCACCAGGACGATATCAGTGCCGCCGATGATCAGATGCGCCAACTCCTCGTCATAACC
>JAFAOB010000101.1 GCA_019238055.1 Alphaproteobacteria bacterium | reverse complement strand
CAGCGCCGAGCAGTTGACCCAGGCGATCCGGGACTTCACCGCCGCTTACAACGAACATGCTGCGCCGTTTGTCTGGCGAAAGCGCGAGGTCAAAGGCTCGCAGTTGCGGCATACTATCGTCAATTTATGCAATTAGACACTAGCTTGGCGCCGTATCGCGCGCGCTGGTGATGAAAGAACCATAACATCATCGTTTCTCCCGGTGTGTCCGACAGATGACTCAATCTCGCTGCTTTTACCCCACGTTGATCCTAGTTTCGCGGCATGCCTGATCGGAGCTCTCAACTCCCTCGTACTGGATTATGCTGCCCAACAAAAAATTGGTGGGACTGACATCCGCAAATATTCAATCGCCCAATTGCCGGTGCCGGACCCAAACACTTTTGCACCTCCTGAGGCGGAATTCATTGTTCCTCGCGTCTTTGAACTATCGTTCACGGCTGAGGATCTTGCGCCTCTTGCTCACGATCTCGGGTATGACGGGCCGCCGTTTCGCTGGGACCCCAATCGGCGCGCTCTGTTGAAGGCAGAACTCGACGCGTATTTCGCCTACCTTTACGGCCTGTCACGCGACGAGCTGCGGTACATCCTCGACCCAAAAGAGGTCATGGGCGCCGATTACCCGAGCGAGACCTTTCGCGTCTTGAAGGAAAATGAGATTAAAACTTATGGCGAATACCGCACGCGGCGGCTCGTGCTCGACGCGTGGGACCGGTTTGCCAAGGACGGCACCTTTGATCCGGCGCACCTCCAGGACCCGACCCATTTCGACGTCGTGCGGCGCGCCCTTGTCGAAACCCGCGGACAGGTGGGCGCCCTCGAACGCGAGCGCGACGAGCTGCTTGCCTTGCTCAAACGCTCGGATGCGGCACCGCTGCCGGCCCTGTTTGTCGAGGGCGAGAACGATGTCGTGATCCTGACCGCCGCCTGGCAGGCGTATTTCCCGACTGAACCACTGCCGGTGACGATCCTTGCCGCCGGCGGCACGCGCCAAATGGGAAGCCTTGCCGGGCGCGGCGCAGCACTACGGCAATTGCTCGGCGACCGACTGGTGTTTGCGCTCGCCGACAACGACCGCGAGGGCCGCGCCCTGGTCGAGGTCGGTCGCACCCGCCTTGGCGGAGAATGGCAGCAGCAGTCGAACGGCATTCACTGGTGCCTACTGGCGCCGACGGTCGAATTCGAACAGGCAATGAGGCGCTTTGGCATTGACGTGGCATATTGGCCATTCACGATCGAAAACGCCTTTCCCGCGGCACTGCGCCGGCAGGCAATAGCCGAGGGCACCTACGCGGTCGAATACGCCACAGTCCAGCCCGCCTTCCTTGAAGACCCGGCGACAGCCAGAAAAGCACTCGCCGCCGCACACCAACTCGATCTTGCTGGCGACGACGCAGCTTTGTATTTCCGCCCGCCGGTACCCGAAACCAAAATCGCGTACGCCGAATGGCTCGCCGCCCCGGCCCGCTGCGACCGCGCGACCTTCGCTGCCTTTGCCTCAATCCTCGAAGGATTTAGAACGGTCCTGTGGAGTCAAGATGAAAGCAAAAAAGTTATGAATTCGTCCAGGACCGCACACTATGAAGTGTTCCAGAGATAAGATGGCCCCATACTCTTCCTTTCCACTCAAGTGGGCGTTGAGTGCGGCGCTTGCGTTCGCTTCTGCAATTTTCTTAGCAGCCATATTCGGTATATCTTCTGTACAAGCATCGAATAACACAGCTACGCCTCTGACAAGCATTTCGGTTGTATCTAGCTTAAATCCCCCGCCCGATCCCGATGACCCCGGGATCGGCGGTGGCTTTGATGCTGAAGCCTATTTCCGCGAAAACCTTGTTTCCTCGATCAAGGACTGCACCAAGATCGTAACGACTGTCGTATATGGCTGGACCAAGGCCAATGCGTTTTCACTGGCCAAAGAGGAGGTGAGTCCCGGCTGGCTTCTGGCGGACGCCAGGCGCCCTGACGATGCTGGTATTCTGGAGTTTATCTATCGCGTTTATCCACATAATGCGCGAGCACGTGCGACTGTCTTTTACTACTCTCCGGACGGCAAGGAACTTGACCCAGCGCAAATCCGGTCGCTGCTTACCAAGTACAAAATCGCCGATTTGGAGGATCAACTGCAATCGGCGCTCTCCTGCAAAGCGAACAAACAATGAGCCGCAGCAGCATGGGGTGCAATCGCCCGCGTCAATCAGATAACATCGATCAGCAACGCCTAGCGCTTGAACGGGAAAAGCAAGAATTTGAGCAACAGAAGCAGGTGCTTGAGGAGCAATGGCGAAAGCGAACCTATGGCTGGTCAATCGCGTCGACAGTGGTGGGTGCCGCTGTCTCTATTCTTGTTGCCCTTATTGCCGGTGCAAAATTTGGCCCTCACGTCCCGATCACAAACGACCAGGTCGAACGGTGCCATGCTGGCTTGGAACGGCTAGTCACCCTTTCGAACGGGCCATCGGAGACGATCGAGCAGCTAAAAATGGCAATTGCACGATTTCAGTCAGAATGCGGTCAAACCATCTTTGACATGATGAATTACTTAGCAGGGAGGAATTGATGAGTAAGGTTGCCCAATGCAATATTGGTTCAACCGCTGGACTTGTACTCCTTGTGGCAGTGATTCTAGCAGTGTCGATCCAGCGTTCGCCGGGTCAAGAACTGGCTCCTCCTGATATGGTCCTGATTCTATGCCGGGACGGCGGTGCTCCATCGGTCTGGGAGCGAGCCGAGGTGTTTGCCTTAGCGCGGACTTTGTCACTGTCGGATAAAGTAAAGCATATTGGCATAAAGCGACCGACGTGCGGTGGTGAGATCGGTGACGCGACCTGCTTTGCCGTTCCGAAACAAATTCAGTGCCGCACTGCGGCCCTTGACCGCATAATGAGAGCAGGCACGTGGATGATCTCGGAATTCAAGAAGATTGGAGCCAAGAGTTATGACGAGTTTCGGCTTCTTCACCCCGAAGCGGTGCTGGCCGCATTTCGATATGCCGACGGGATTGTGACCGATTCCAAGGTCGACAGGCTTGCTGACCGCATTCGCCATGAAGAGGAATCGGAATCTGCTGGCTCTCTGTCAAGAGACGCGGACACGCAGACCCATAAATTGATGGTCGATTTCAATTTGGCCGCGCTTATCGGCCATGAAAGCGCACACGCCTTCGGCGAGTCATGCCCGATTGCGGATGATCAGCGCGCGGAGGCCGAGGGACTCGCTGATAATTTGTTGAAGGTACAACTCGGAGCGATGCTGTTTTGCCCTCGTAGCCCCGAGGTTATAGAGGTTCGCGCCGGTTTGTGCGCGCTTCGCCACATCCACGCTCTCAATCAACGTATCGCTTCCCGCCCAAGGGCCAATATAAATCTCGATTATGTTCGCCACGCAGCAGCGGACATGGTTGCGTTCCAGCTCCTCACAGGATGGTATGAGTTAGCATCGCTCCCACGGGGCAGATACGTTTTACTACCGCAGAAGCAGTACTTGTACCCTGCATTTCGTGTGCTCTTAATGGCGTCGGAAATCCATGGATCAAATGGGCGACCAGCCGTTTGTGGAGAAGCCGCCAGCCTGTTTGTCCATAGTGTTCAGGAAACCTTTAAAGCTTGCGGGGACAAGGCAGGCGGGATCGTATCAGACGAAATCCTCGCACAATTACCGGCCGGAGTGGAACAGTCCTGGAACGGAAAGCCCTGGACGGACCAGAGTTTGAGCTGCCGCCCCCTTTAGAGAAGCTGTCCACAATCCCGATGCCTTTTGATGTTTTCAGCCTGCGCGAGCACGTTGTCCAAGAATATCGGGATTATGTCGAAAGCTTTGTGCACGTCCTCGACCCACGGATCAACGCCTTTGTCCGCGAGCGGCTTGCCGAAGGTGAGCTGTGGCCTGAGGCCGTCCTGCAACTCAACCCGGCCTACGAACAGGGCCCGACCCTCGGTGAACTCGCGGCAAGCGGCACCATTCTGAGGGACACGGCGCGGTTTTTTGGGCCAGGCCTGCGGCTTTACCGGCATCAGGCTGAGGCGATCGCCGCCGCCCTGCGCGGGGACAACTACATCGTTTCGACTGGCACCGGTTCTGGTAAAAGCTTGACCTATCTCGTGCCCATCATCGACGCGATCCTGCGCGACGAGCCGTCGCGGCACAGCGTGCGGGCGCTTATCGTCTACCCGATGAATGCGCTGATTAACAGCCAGATCGATGCACTCAAAGATTTTCGTAAGCGGAATTGGCCTGATTGCCCGGTCGGCTTTGCGCAATACACGGGCCAAACCCGCAATGAGGTCCGCAGCCAGCTCCTGCGCGACCCGCCGCATGTGTTGCTGACCAATTACGTAATGCTCGAATACATGCTGATCCGCCCGCAGGAGCGAGCGCTGGTCGGAGAGGCGACACGCGAATTGGAGTTTCTCGCGATTGACGAGCTGCATGTCTATCGCGGGCGCCAGGGCGCCGATGTTGCAATGCTACTGCGCCGGTTGCGCCAGCGCGCCGGCAGAGAAAATCTGATCTGCGTCGGCACATCGGCGACGATCGCGACTGGCGGCGACCGGGCGAGCCGCCGGAGGCAGATTGCTGAGGTTGGGAGCCGCCTTTTCGGAGTACCGGTGCTCGCGGAAAACGTCATTGACGAGACCCTGGAGCGGGTGGCGCGCACACCGGTCCCCGCCACCGCCGAGGCTCTGCGCCGAGCAGTCGAAATGCCGCCGCCCGGCCCCGATCGCGACAGTGTCGCGGCGCATCCGCTCGCCGCCTGGACCGAGGAGACGTTCGGCCTTGCTTCCGAGGATGGCCGGTTGATCCGGCGGCCGCCGATCTCGTTTGCCGAGGGGCTACGAGTATTGGTGACCGCGACTGGGCTGTCCGCGGACGAATGCGAGCGCGCGCTGAAAGCCGTGCTCGATGCCGGGAACCAGGCGCGTATGCCCTCGGGCGAGCCGGTTTTTGCGTTCCGCTTGCACCAATTCCTCGCTTCCGGCGGCAGCGTGCATGCGACAATCGAGCCGCCTGAACGGCGGTTCCTATCGATGCAAGCACAGGCTTATGCCGAGCCGGGTCGGGCGTGCTTCCCGCTCGCATTTTGCCGCGAGTGCGGTCAGGATTACTACCTGGCGAGCCTGATCCGTGACGGTGACTGTGAAAGGTTGATCCCGCGCTCGCCGCTGCTGAATACTGTCGATGGCGAGGAGGAGGGCGAGGCGGGCTATTTCGCAATCGAACATAACTGCTTGTGGTCCGATGACGAGGACCTGCCCGACAATTGGCTCGAACCCGCCAGCGGCAATATCAAGAAGCGCTACCAACCGCATCGGCCGCGGCATCTGTTTGTCGGTCCTGACGGGATGGTAACCGCCGCGGGCGTGATCGAGGTGCTCGAAGGCTGGTGGCAGCCGCGACCACTGATGCTGTGCCCCCGGTGTCGCGCCTCATACGACCTGCGCGAGACCGGCGACTTTCGCAAGTTGGTGACGTTGAGCCAGACCGGCCGGTCGACAGCGACGACGATCCTCAGCGCCGGGGCGATCCTTGGCCTGCGTCGCGACGACGATATACCCCGCGACGCGCAGAAGATGCTGAGTTTCACCGACAACCGGCAGGACGCGTCGCTGCAAGCTGGACACCTCAACGATTTCACGCAAGTCGCGCTGTTACGCGGCGCGCTGCTGCGGGCGCTGGAAGAAACGGGCGAACTGTCTCACGACCGCATCGGTGATGCCGCGTTCCGGGCGCTCAGCCCGGCACCGGAAGATTTCATGAAGGAGGCGGTGGCGGGTGGGCCGGGATACGAGCGCGCGCGCAGCACGATGATCGCGCTGCTCGGCTATCGGCTGATGGAGGATCTTGCGCGCGCCTGGCGTGTGGCGCAGCCGAACCTGGAACAATGCGGGCTGTTACGCATTGCCTATGACGGGCTCACTGAGCTTGCCGCTGATGACGCACTGTGGCGCAACGTTCCGGTGATCGGGGCGGCCGATGCGGCCCGTCGCGAAGCCGTTCTAGGTGCCGTGCTCGACCATTTACGTAGCGTCCTGGCGATTGACGCGATACCGCTGACCGAGGAATCGACGCGATCGCTGGCTGCGCGGGTCGCTCAATCGATCGGCGAGCCTTGGGCTCTCGACGAGCGCGAACGGCTGCGCATCGGCACTGTCGCGCTCCTGCCCGGGATGACGCCCGGCGCACGCGACCATCGGATCGCGCTGCGGCTCGGCGCGCGCTCGGCCATTGGCCGCTATCTGCGCTCGCGTCGCACCTGGGACCTAGAGCGCGACCTCGATGCACATACCGGCGAGGCGCTGGTAGGGGTTATCGTTGAAAAGCTGCGGGGTCATCTGCTGACCGTGGTTCAGCAAGCGCGCATTGATTATGGCATCCAAGTCAATGTCGAAAGCCTGCGCTGGCGGTGTGGCGACGGCCTTCCGCCTCCGCCAGACCCGGTGCGGGCTAAATCTTTGCACCTAATTCGCCGAGAATTGCGACGAAGCACCGGTAACAGCTATTTCGTTAAGCTGTACCGCGATCGAGCTCTGGAGCTGCGCCGGGTCTCATCGGCCGAGCACACGGGTCAGGTCCCAGCGAACCTGAGGATTGAGCGAGAAGCTGCATTCAGGACCGGCGAACTGCCTGTGCTTTTCTGCTCGCCGACCATGGAACTCGGCGTCGACATCCGGGACCTCGGCGTCGTCCATCTGCGCAATGTGCCGCCGACTCCAGCAAATTATGCACAGCGTAGTGGTCGCGCAGGTCGCGGCGGCCGGCCGGCCTTGGTGATGGCGTTTTCGACCTACGGAAACGCACACGACCATCATTTCTTTCGCAATCGCCAACAAATGATTGCCGGCGCCGTGTCGCCACCGCGGCTTGATCTCGCCAACGAGGATCTCGTCGAGGCGCATTTGCGCTCGGTGTGGATGGCGTTTCTCGGGCTTGGGCTGCCGAGCGCAATTCCGGAGATCCTGGACCTTACACAGCCTGGCTATCCGCTTCGCCCGGAAGTTGCAGACACCGCCGCGTCGAGCGCCCGACGCATGCCGGAACTGCTCGACGCGTTGCGCGCCGTTGCCAGATCGGCGGAGCCCGAAATCGCGAGAGCAACCTGGTATTCCGACGCCTGGGTCGAGGATGTCGTGCGCGGTACTGCGGCGGCTTTCAACATAGCATTCGATCGCTGGAGAGAACTCTACCGTGCCGCTTGCGAGCAGCGTGATGTCGCGAGGCGCGTCGTCGATGACCCCGGCCAACGCGACCGACGGATAAAGGAACAAGCCGAACAGAGAGAACGCGAAGCTCGCCGCGAGATCGAGTTGCTGATTAACATCTCTCACAGAACAGAGACGGACTTCTACACCTACCGTTATCTTGCAAATGAAGGGTTCATTCCTGGATACAACTTCCCTCGCCTTCCGATCCGGGCATTAGTTTCTGGCACGACAGAAGCTCACATAATCGATCGCCCGCGGTTTCTTGGCCTGACCGAGTTCGGACCGGGCAATGTCATCTATCACGAAGGCCGCAAGCACCGCGTCGCGGCATGCGTGATGCCAGCCGGGGGCTTCGACGCGCGCATCAGCCGCGCCAAGCTTTGCCGCAATTGCGGGTATATCCATCCACGCGACGAGGCGGCAGCCGATTTGTGCTTCTACTGCGGAACGCGGCTTGACGCGACGACGATGGACTTTCCCCAGGCGCTATTCGATCAGCCAACGGTTCGTGCGTCGCGCTGGCAGCGCATTTCCTCGGAAGAGGAGGAGCGCGCCCGCGAGGGATATCATGTCGATACCCATTTCCATTTTCCAGCGAGCAACGCCCCGCGTGACCTTGTTCTTGTTGACAATCCCGAAGCGGCGCCGATCCTCGAGGCGCGATACATTCCGCAGGCCGAGATCTGGCAGATCAATCACGGCTGGCGACGCTCGTCCGATCGCAATGGTTTTGTAATTAATACGACGAGCGGCGTTTGGCAACGCCGCGCCGATGACGAGGACGACGAGGGAACGGATGCCGGCCCTAGTCGCCCGCTTCAATTAATTTGAAAGCCTAGATGATCTGTGGTTCGCTTTTATCGTGCTTCGAGGACGGAGGCGAAGGTGGCAGGAAAGGAGATTTCGGTAAAGAAGTACGTGGTGCGGTTGAGCGCGGCGGAACGCGAGCATT
>JAFAOB010000051.1 GCA_019238055.1 Alphaproteobacteria bacterium | reverse complement strand
CCCGCCGACGCGAGCGGATCATGAAGCGGTTCAAGTCACCGCGGCATCACCGGCGTCGCCATGGCTGCATAATCAATGCGTATCGCTGAGCATTGCCAGCCCAGTGCGCTTTCGATTGATATGCAGATCCCAAGTTGACGGTGCCATGTTCGGTTGAGGGTGTAGATCGCGGCGGCGCGATGATTTCCGGCGATCGCCAGGTGGAGAGCGTCGCCGGCGCGCAATCCGGTTTCGAACCGGCCGAGAAAGCGCTTGGCCAGGGCGAAATCGTCGGCGCTTGGCAAAAGAACCAGGAACGAATCATCGACCATCGCCTCAAACTTGGCGTCGGCCCGCATCGCGGCCGCGGCGTCCAACCCGCCGATGCGAACCTCTCGGGCAAGCAGCGAGGAGAATTCGACCCGGGTCCAATGGCTGACGGCGAGTTCCTCAGCCGACAGGCTGCAGAAGAACGCAGCGGCCGGGTCGCTGGTCGCCTCCGGAAGAATGAGCGGAGCCAAAAAGCTGGTATCGAAATACAGCACGCGCCCCGCGCCTATACCCCTTCATCCCGCATCTCGCGCAGCAATTCGGCGATCGGCCGCCGCAATGGTGGCATTGCCGCGCGAAATGCGGCCAAATCATCGAGCCGTAGTGGATGTTTTGGATGCGAGACCGGCTGAATGCGCGCGACGGCGCGGCCATGGCGGGTAATGGTCACCTCTTCGCCGCTCTCTACCTTGTCCAACAATTCGCTCAACTGCGCTTTGGCTCGAGCGAGATTGACCGTGACCATGACCCTCCCTGCGATATGATCAGAAAACTGGTCGTATCTACGCGCTGTCGTGGGCTGTCGCAAGATCGCGGGCGCAGGGCGAGTTTGCGGGTTTTTGCGCGGGTGGGGCGCGATTTTTCAGGAGGATGTGGGCACGCGGATGCTACACTTCCGACTCGTCGGGCCGCGCCCCGCCGCTGCCCGTGAATCGGGTATCGGCTGCGACCACGAAGAAAGGGATGGAAATGGCATATGACCTATTGATCAAGAACGGCCGCATCGTCGATGGCTCGGGCATGCCGATGTTTCGCGGCGATGTCGGCGTCGTAAACGGCAAGATCGTCGAAATCGGCAAGCTCTCCGGCCCGACCAAACGCACGATCGACGCCCAAGACTGCGTTGTGGCGCCGGGCTTTATCGATAATCACTGTCATTACGATGCGCAGGTCACCTGGGATCCGCTGTGCACGTTCTCGCCGCATCACGGGGCGACAACCGTCGTTTTCGGCAATTGCTCGCTGGCCCTGGCCCCGGTACGCCCGGGTACGGCAAAGCGGGTGGCCGAGTTCCTGTCCTATGTCGAAGCGATCCCGATGGACGTGCTGAACACCGTCGAGGTCGATTGGGAGACAATTCCGCAATACATGGACCGGCTCGATCAACATCTCGGCATCAATGTCGGCAATCTGATCGGCCATTCGACGGTGCGCTATTACGTGATGGGCGATGAGGCCCAGGGCCGCACGGCGACCGACGATGAAATCAAGAAAATGCAGGACGTCGTGCGCGACGGTGTCAAGGGCGGCGCGCTCGGCCTGTCGGTATCGCGCAACAAGGGCCATTATGACCCGCAGGGCGTGCACATCCCGGCCTTGTGGGCCGATGAAAAAGAAATCTTCGCGCTTGCCGATGTGTTGCGCGAGATGGGCACCGGCATCATCCAATCGGGTGGCGGCCGTGCTGCCGAGCTCAAAGACGGGCTGATGGCGCGCCTCAGCGAGGCGACCGGCCGCACTGTGATCTACAATAACCTCGGCCAGACCGTGCGCGAGCCAAACGCTTGGAAAGAGCACATGGCGCGGGTCGAAGAGACTTCGAAGGCCGGCATAAGGGCTTATCCGCTGTGCAGCCCGAACCGCACGACGCAAAGCTTTACGATGCGCAACTGCCAGGTGTTCCGCGGCTCACCGACTTGGCACCCGATCCTGTTGTCCTCGGATGACGAGAAGCTGAAGGCTTATGCCGACCCGGCGATCCGCCAGAAATTGCACGAAGAGGTCGTCGAGCAAAAAGTCCAGGTGCCGGCGGCCGGCTATTCGCGCGAATGGTACAATTATATGTGGGTCGAGACTCCGGTCCTCGAAAAGAACAAGGGGCTCAAGGGCAAGACCATCGGCCAGATCGCCAAAGAGCAGAACAAGCGGGTCATCGACGCATTCCTCGACCTCGTGGTCGAAGAAAACCTCGACACCGGCTTTATGCAGTCGGAAAACAATGTCGATGATGAGGCGATGTCGAAGATTCTGACTTATCCGAACGCAATCGTCGGATTGTCGGATGGCGGCGCCCATGTCCAGTTCCATGGCGGCTACGGCTACAGCACGCGGCTGTTGTCGGAATGGGTCCGCGACAAGCACGTCATGAGCTTGGAGCATGCGGTGCGGCGGCTGACCTTTGATTCGGCCTCCGCACTCGGCATCTATGACCGCGGCCTGCTGCGCCCGGGGATGGCGGCTGATATCGTGATCTTCGACCCTGACACCGTGCGGCCGTTGCCCGAGAGCATCGTGCACGACTTCCCGGCCGGCGGCTGGCGCGTGAAGGAGCCTGCGGCGGGCATCCATTATACCATCGTCAATGGCGAAGTATTGATGGAGGATGGCAAGCACACCGGCGCGCTACCCGGCCGTGTGCTGCGCAACACCTACTACCACGCGCATCACGGCTAATCTCGCGCTATAATTTTGGTAACCCGCCCGCAGCTCAGGCTGCGGGCGTTTTTTGTGACCACGCCGCGAGGCCCGAAAGCAGATCTTTGGTCGCCCTGAAACGGGGTTGGTCGTGGTCAGTAAACTCACCCATCACCACGGATTGTCCAAGTAAGGGCCGCGACAACCAGATTTCACGTTGCCGCCCTTGTCAATCAGGGTCACCTTCATAATGTGTCGCATCCGATAAAGCAGTCGGCTTGGCCAAAGGACCAGATCCAGGGAGGCTCAGACTATGAGAGATTTCGCGGGCAAGATCGCGGTCGTCACGGGCGGGGGTTCGGGGATGGGACGCGAGCTCATCCACCAGCTGGTCGCGGAAGGCTGCAATATCGCGATGTGCGACATCTCCGCCGCTGGGATGGCGGAAACGCAACGGCTATGCGAAGCGGCGGGAGTGCCGCAGGGCTTGCGCGTGACAAATCACATCGCTGATGTGTCTGACGCTGCGCAGGTCAATCAGTTTTGCGAGGAGGTTGCTCGGCAGCACGACACCGACACAATCCATTTGTTGTTCAACAATGCCGGGCTCGGCGGTGGGGGCAGCATGATTGCCCATAGCCGTGAAGAGTGGGAAAGAACCTTCAGTATCTGCTGGGGCGGGGTCTACAATTGCACTCGCATCTTTCTGCCGATGCTGCAAAAGGCTGAAGCAGGTCATATCGTCAATACCAGCAGCGTCAATGGCTTTTGGGCATCCGTCGGCCCGGGCATACCCCACACTGCCTACAGTGCGGCTAAGTTCGCGGTTAAAGGTTTTACGGAGGCGCTGATCACCGACCTCCAGATCAACGCGCCTCACATTAAATGCTCGGTAGTTATGCCCGGCCATATCGGCACCGCGATCACAGCAAACTCGCGCAAGATCCACAGTGGCAACGAGACGAATAACATCGATGCAACACAGATCGCCCAGGCAAGGGCGCGCATCGCCTCGATGGGCCGGGACGCTTCCAGGCTATCGGATGATGACATTCGGAAATTGATTGCCGAGCGCGACCGGCGCTTTCGCGAGGAGGCGCCGACGAGTGCGGCCGAGGCGGCCAAGATCATTCTTGACGGCGTCAAGACCGACCGTTGGCGCATCCTGGTCGGCAAGGATGCGCATATTATTGACGAGATGGTGCGCACCTCACCCGAACGAGCCTATGACACCGATTTTTTTGAGGAGTTTGCCACCAAAGCCGGTTGGCGGATTGGCTCCTGACGTCGTCTGCTTCAGTATCGGAGCGGCGGGTTTAGGGTGCAATTAGCGCCCGTTGTATGGCACGACCCCAATAAGCCTTTCGCCGTTCAAGCCGTCTCCTCTCTGCGGCGGACAAAGAGGGCCGCGTCAGCTGCGCCTCCACTCGGGCCTGCTGCTCTTGAAGAAACCGTATGTGGGCGTCGCGATGCTGATCATGAATGGTATTCGCTGGCACACTGGCGGGAGCAGGTGCGATCAGGTAGTTTGAGGGTACCTGCTGCGGTAAGGCGGTCGGCTTGGGCGGTGGTGTTAACGTCGCCTCGCTCGGCGCGTAAGTCCTGGGCCGAATCGACTTCGCGCCGTTCATATGCTGCCCCCACCACGCAGCGAAATCGAGGTCGAGCCGGGTCTGTTCGGGCAAGCTCGGTATTGCGCGGGGCTGCGCGAGGGATGGCTCGGAAAGGATTGGTTTCGCCTCCTTTGCCGCCGAAATCGGTTGCGACGAGGCCGAGATCGCATCCTGCGGCGGCAGGACCGGTTTGGGCGGGATCGATATCGCCTGCTGCTGTGGTACCGTTTGCTTATCTGGGACCAGCTTCGTTTCGTGTTTTTCCACTGTGGCCCCCGGCATGGCCTGTCTGGGAGGGATCAGCGACAAAAGTCCGGTGCCGAATAAAGCAACGATGATCGCGACGGCGACGAGCGCGAATGAGATCAGCGAAAGAACAGTACCGTCCGCAGCTGTCCCCCTTATGTTCCATCCTCGGCTTGATTTTTTCTTCGCAGCGGAAAAGGTGTCCGACGAATCGGCGGCTGTATCGCACATGCCTGCACTGCGAGAAAATTGAGGTGCAATGTGCACAAGTCGTTCCGTCAGCCTATTGAGTGGCAAGTTGGCAAGATTTAGCCACATCTTCAAACCCCCCCGGGCTCGTGTTGCTCCCCATGGCTAAAATAATCGTGGTGGAGATAGTAGGTCAAATATGAGATATTCCTGACGATAACCTCCGTGGCCTATTTATTGTCGGAGCCGGCAGCGCTCTGGTCGTCCTGACGCATGGCGTTGCTGACTTCGCTCATCCGATCTGCCGGAGAGAGGAGATAGAACGATATCGGGGAGAAAACGGTTCCTGTCAGGAAGGCAGTATGACCGGTTTGCAGGTTCTTACCCGCTAGAGAACAGCAATCCAGAAATCGGCGATCAGCATCATCCCCGGAGCCGGCATGGCGGGCGGCGTCTGGATGCAGACGAACGGATGCGGATGGGTGTCAAGCCTCGCCGACCATGCCATCGAGATGCCGGGAAACGCGGTCAAATCGGATACGAAATACTGGGCGCGCAGCATATTGTCCAAGGCTGTTCCAGCCGCCCGGCACAGCGCTTCGGCGTAATCAAAGACCGTGGCCGCCTGGTGTAGCCCGCGTGCGACAGAGCGGCAAATCCCGGCGAAACGGATTTGCCGACCACATGCCCGTTGTGCGCGATCGCCATAAGACCCGATGGCAAAAGGAATTCGCCGGCGCGCACGCATGGTCCATAGGCTGCCATGCCGGGAATGTCGGCCGTCATAACCTGCTTGCGGCGGCTCGCCGCGTTGGTCAGCGCCAGCAGATTGATCTCGATGATCCCGCCGACTATCGCAAACGATTTGGTCGGCACCAATGTCAAAGCGCAAGGAATCGTAGCGTAATACTGGTTCCACACGTCGAGGAAATCAGGGAAATCATCGACTCGGGCAAGGTAGATTTGCGCCTTTAGCGACTGCTGCAATGAAGAGCCAGCTGCCTCCAGCGCCGGCTTCAGTTTCTCTAGAATCAAAAATTCGGTCTGTTTGCGAATTTCGCTGCCGGCCCAGGCCGAATGATCGGGAACATGCGCCCGCGGATCGAGCCCTTGCCCCGCATTGTGCGCCATCTGGCCGGCCACGAACACGAAATCGTCGCAGACGACAGCCGGGACAAAGCCCGAACTCGGTGCGGAGCCGACGCCCGGCGGATAAATTTTGTGAATCTGATGTCCCGGCAGCGCCGCAATCAGCGAAGTCGAGATGTGTGTTTCAGCCGCAAAGCAGCTTTCCATGACCACCGAGGTGCTCGGGGGAATGTAGTCGCCGAATTCGGCGTGGCGCGCCAGGTGATAGGGATTGACGGCGGCCGGGGTCGGATAATACTGGTCAAGACGCACACCGTGGGTGAGATCGGAGCCGAATTCGCGTAGAATCGCTTGCATTCGCCTCAAAATGAAATCGCCCTCGCGGCGGCTGCGCGGAAGCCCAAACAGCGGGAAGCTTGGTGGACCAGCAACCTCCGCGGGAATGCCGCTCGCGAAGTCGAAAGCCTCATGGCCGTTCAAAAAGATCCAGGGGCCGCTCTTGACCGCATGGGCGTAGGACACCGGGGTCCCCAATAAATTTGGGACTGACTTGATCTCCAGCACTGTCATCGCTCACCTCCGGGCCGGTGTTGACCGGCATCATTACCAAACGAGCGACACCGAGCTACCGACCGCGCCCCTATGGTTTCGGCTCGGTCGCGGATTATAGAGCTGCTCATGTTGGTCGATCTCTCGCCGATTGCCAGCGCTCGCGATACGCCCAGTTTGACCCTGAGCGCTGTGGAAGATCCGACGCAATTGCTGCGCGCGTACCCCATCGGATTGCGCCCCTAGGGATCGGCCGGATCAGGTTGGCGTCCTGCTTGACCTGTGTCAAACATAGCGAATGGGGCTTTGGCGATGCTGCGCTTCCGCTGCTGTGATTTGGGAAGGCTGATGGACGAATTGCTGAAATCAAAGATTCTCGATCTGCTCGATCATCACCGGATCATGACCGTCGCGACAAACAGACCGGATGGATGGCCCCAGGCGACGACGGTTGGATATGTCAATAATGGTCTGACGATCTATTTCCTGTGCAGCCCAGACAGTCAGAAACCGGCGAATCTCGCACGGGACAGCCGCATTTCGTTGACGATCGATCATGATGTCTCGGACCCGATGGCGATCACGGGACTCTCGATAGCCGCCGAGGCGCAACGCGTCACCGACCCGACCGAAGCAGCGAAGGCCTTGAAACTGCTTGCGACCAGGTACCCGGAATATGCGGCATTCCCTATGCCGAAACCGGAGGACATTGCTGTGTTTCGGGTGCATCCGAGGGTGATCTCGGTTCTCGACTACGCGAAAGGTTTTGGTCATACGGATCTCGTGACGGTCTGAGCCGTATCGCGCCAGCATTGCCCCGCCTCGGCGGAAGCTGACATCGGATCTTTGGCTGCGGCACGGAATGCCCGGCGCGGCATGATGCGGTTGACGAGAGAGAACGCTTGGCGGCATAACTCCCACGTAATTTTGAAAACGATACTGGCGAAAAATCGCGCGACAGCAATCGATGAACTGCCTGGACCGCTTTTTCGCCTTCAATCGCCGGCTCAGTTCGAAATTGGAAACCCGGCTACCCGACGCGTTCAAGCACCATCTGCATACGCTTTACAAGTATCAGGTCGCCGCGATTATCAACCGCCGGCCCGGGCAGCTGGTTCTCGATGTGGGCGGCGGCAAAGAGTGCCCGTTTCTGCAATTCGTCGATCAGCCGCAGACCCATATCATTGTCGCGCTCGACTGCTCGGAGCAGCAGGTGCGGCAAAATCACCAACTCGCTTTACGCATCGTGGGCGATGCGGCTCTATCTGGTTTTCCGTTGCGCGACGGTTCGTTCGATCTCGTGGTTTCACGATCTGTGGTGGAACATATCTCTAACAACTCTGCCTATTTCAAAAACTGTGCACGCGCGCTTCGCCCCGGAGGGAGCATGGTTCATGCCTTCCCGGGCAGGTTCGCACCGTTTGCATTGCTAAATCAGGTTCTGCCAAACCGATTGGTTCGCCGCCTGATCGGCTATTTTCTCCCCGAATGGGTCGAAGAAGGCAATTACGGCTTCGTCGCCTTCTACAATCGTTGCTACTATACCGCAATACGGGATTTGATTCGCGACAATCGGCTGACGAATGTTCGATTTGTCTTCACTTATTACCAGGCTCTGTATTTTACCTCCTTTTTTCCGCTCTATTGCTTAATGGTGAGTTTTGATTTAACTGCCTGGAGGCTGGGGATCCGTAACCTCGCATCTGGGATCTTGGTGATGGCGGAGCGCGAGAGGGATCGAGCCGCGCCGGCCGCTGCAACGGTGCGTGGCAACGACATTCTTCCGGTGTCCGAGGTCGCCGGGTAAGATTTGCGGCTGCCGCATTGTCGCGGCTCCGGCCTTGTTGCAAGGGGCTGTGAATGACTGATCCGATGGTAATACCATCTTCCGAAGACCTGCCAGTGCCCACCGGAACCGCTTTGCACGGTGCCGCGCAAAACGCGAGCACGATCGCCGGGTCGCGTCTATCGCCCGCCGGAGGGGTGGTGATCGACGGGGTGGATCTGTCGCAACCGCTGTCTCGAGCGGAAGCCGACCTCATCAGGACAGCGTTCCTGCACCACCATGTTGTCGTGTTTCACGGTCAAACTTTGAGCCGCGAGCAGCACTTTGCGTTCGCGGCCAATTTCGGTGAAGTCGAACACAGCGCGGTACACAAGCATAAAACCAAGCGATACGGCGTGGCCCATGTGATTTCGAACCTCGACAGCGATGGCAAACCCGTCGACAGGTCGGCCTCGCCGGTCAGCAACTACAATTGGCACACCGATAAGCCATATTATCGCGTGCCGCCGATGATGACGGCGCTCTACGCCGTCGAAGTGCCGTCGCGAGGAGGCGATACAGAATTCGCCAACACCGCGATGGCCTATTCGGCGTTATCGCCTGATGTAAAGCGTCGCATTGCCGGATTGCGCGTGGTATTTTATTGGGGCGCCGGCTATGGAGCCGCAGAGCCACAGATTACCGGCTCCGGGATCCTGGGGGCGGTCGACCATCCGCTCGTACGGACTCACCCGGAAACCGGCACCAAAGCCCTCTATATCGGCAACCACTCGTCGCATATTTTGGGGTGGCCACCAGCAGCCGGTAGAGCCTTGCTGGACAATCTTTTAGTGCACGCGACCCAGCCAGAGTTTGTTTATACGCATCGTTGGCGGTCGGGCGATTTAATCATGTGGGACAATCGTTGTCTGCTCCACCGCGCCGTTGCCAATTTCGATGTAAATAATGAGCATCGCATCCTCCATCGCACCGTAGTCCGAGGCACCGTACCGTTCTGAGGTCGGTCGGCTCAGCGCATCACTCTTCACCGCTCCGTGGCCGCCAGACGGCAGAGAGCAACGCGAGATGACGTACTTCGCACTCATCCGCTCGATTGAGGGGCAAGGCCTCGGCCGGGTCGTGCAATCGGAGCAAAGTTTCTGACACTTCCCGCCGCAACTTTGCGGTTCCGCAACTCCGCCGCAACGAGGTGCCGCGCTGCCGCCGCCATGATCACGATCGCATAGAACCCGTCATACATCGCTTGGGTGGCAAAACTCGCACCAGCGCAATAGCCCACCAATGATACTTGCAGCATCCGCCCGAGATTGTTGGCCCATGCAAGACCGGGATCGCGCCGCGTGTTTCGGATCAACCATTGTGCGTCGATGAACGCGCTTCCCAAAATTGTGATGAACAGAGCGAGACCAACAAAACCGTGATCGCCCAGCATTTCGAACCAGATGCTATGCGCTGCCCGCGGCATTGTCAGTTTTGGTTCATCCGTATTGGCCAAGACTTCGTTGACGACACTCGGGTTATATGACCAATGAAATCCGCCGCCGACGATCGGGCGCATTTTTGCCAGCATCCAGGCACGGTGCCACATGTCGAGTCGACTCTCGGCCGAGGCGTCCTCGTTGTAGGTTTCAATGGTCATCATGCGGTCGATCCATGCTGTCGGTGCGAGAGTCCACACCCCTACTGCGCTGAGGACAATCAGGATGAGCATCAATACTTTGTTTCGGGAACGCAACCACAGTACCGAGCCCATTGCTGACAGAGCGACCAACGCTCCTCGAGAATAGGTAAAGACATCACCGAGAATGGTGAGACCGATCAATATGCTGACCGGCCATTTGACCGCAAAATTCCGATATTGCTGGCGCAGATAAAAGATCAACGGGAGTATCGTCGTCAGGGCCACGCCGAGATCGTTATTGTCGCCGATCATCGTGTATTCCGGCCCGTAAATACGCATTCCGCCTCCGGTCAGAATCGCAATCACCCCACCTTTGAAGCCCCAAAAGCCGACCGACAGAACACAGACAACAATCAATTGCAGCAATCGATCTCGTGAATTAATCAATGTATAAGCGATAATTGTCATCAACAACATCTTCTCGGCAAGGAGCCATTTATCGTAGACCTGATCCTTGGGGCCGATAGCGAAAGCCGAAGTGACTGTGATCCACAGCATGAGCAGAATAAGCAAGGCGGTTGTTTTGCTCCATGGCGGGATTTTCGGTTCACCGCGAGCGATAGCGAACCACATCAGTGTCGCGACCGCGACGATCAGGGCGTACGGAATTTGTGCGAAGATGCTGTCCCATATGGCCTCTTGTGGGGACATCAAGGCCAGCCAGAACCACATCAGGATTCCAAAAAACGGGCCCTTTATGAAAATAAAGGGCAACAGGGAAAAAAATATGATGGCGAGAGCCAGCCCACGCATTTGTTGATTTCTCCAAAGACTCCGATCCGCCACCGAGAGCTATTTTAAAAATGAGTATCAAAGAGCCGGTCCGGACGAGGCAAGCGTAACCGCTCGATACGGCTTCGGGCAGCTTGTGAGTGGCAACGCAGCTCCGAAGCTAGGCAACGGCCTCGCGCGCAACCGCCGGTGTCGGCCGACCTACCCGAGCGCGCCCCACAGGCCTATCGTGGCGCTCAGAGACCGGCTTTTGCACCCCGGCAACCATGGCGATAGCCTCTTTGCCTTTACTCGCCCGAACATCTTACAACTCGGTTTTTTTGTCAATATATGCGCGGCAGCATCTCTCTTATCATCGATCGCTGCCCGCTCGCTGCGTTTGCTCGGGACCAGAGAGAATATGTGCGCGGCCGCCATCCGAGCCGGCGCCTTGCGGCTCGGCGACTGGCGCTCTAAGTTCGCAACACTTGTTCGCACCCAGTCAGGAGGAGCGGCGTGATCAATTTAAAGGGTATCGGCCACATCAATTTGCGGGTCGCAGATCAGGAGACCTCAAAGCGGTTTTATCGCGACATCCTCGGTTTTGTGATCGCCGAGGAAGACCCCGAGCATGGTGGGGTTTTTATGACTTTGGGCGAGAATTTTCACACCCTCGATATCGGCCAACATCCGCAGCCCGAGGCGGCACAGCGGCCAAAGCGCGACCAGATCGGGCTGGCTCACATCGCCTTTCAAGTCGGCAGCTATCAGGCGCTGCGCGAGGCTTATGCCCATCTGGTCCAGAATGGCGTCAGGATCCTGCGCGCCACCAATCACGTCAATCAGCGCAGTTTTTATTTTGCCGATCCGGACGGCAATACGCTCGAAATCTACTACGAGATGCCGCACGCGCTGGAAATCTTCGCCGGCGGCCGCGCCGATGATGACGAAACGCTG
>JAFAOB010000046.1 GCA_019238055.1 Alphaproteobacteria bacterium | reverse complement strand
CTGCCAGGCAACTGATCCTTGATGCGGTCCCACTGATCATCGCGAAGTGCATAGCGGCGCACGGTCAACCTCCGAATCGGTTGACCAGCTATGAATCACACAATCCAACGCGCCGGAATCCCTAAATTGAGGACAGGCCCTAGATTTCGTGGCATATTGTTCTTCTGGTATAAGGGGAAATCCGCTTTTACGTCAGTCGTGATGCTTATCCTTTAGGTTGTGGCGCGAGCCTTCGCCGATTTTCTTTGGACATACGAGCAACCAAGGGCTAGGGTCGCAATGTCCAGCCGCCGGCCGGCGGCAAGGGGGAAAGTTTACAGGGGGGATTGCTGAAATGACCGAGGATGGGATCGGCATGCGGGTTTATTTATGGGCATACCGCGCCGCTGTTTTTTATTGCGCTGCGCTCGTCGCCATAACGATTGGCGGCCTCAGTTCAGTTTGCGAGGCTGCAGCGCCGATACAGTTGACCTACCGGGTCACTCATTCGGTTTATGGTAACGTCGGAACCTATATAAACACGATCGAACCCAGTGCCGGGGGTACAACGACGGTGCACACTCGCGCGCATTTCGAGGTCAAGATGATCGGCATCAAGATGTATTCTGAGGATGCTCAGCGTACCGAGCATTGGCAGGGCAATCGGCTTATCTGGTTCAGCGGGGTAACCGACAAGCGCGGTACGCCGATGGTGATCAGGGGCGAAGCGCGCGGCAATAGTTTTATTATCAGCTCGCCAGAAGGGACGATCACCGCCCCGGCAAATGTGCATCCGGCCAATCCATGGTCTGCGAATTTCCTTTATTCGAATACGATGATGCGCCCCGATAACGGCAAGATCGAAAAGGTGCGAATCAGCGGTGGTGAACCGGTCGTCCTCAATCTCGACGGCAGATCGGTGCGCACTCAGAAATACGACGTTAACGGCGCCATCCGTTATGAGGTGTGGATCGACAGCAAAGGGGTTCCGGTCATGTTTGTCGTCGATGACGATTCCGGCAAGATCACCTTTACTTTGACAAGCTGCACCACCTGCGATCTCGCGGTTGCCCAGCAGGTCGGGCTGAAATAGCCGATCCGGCTCAGCATTAAGGCGCGGCGCGGGGTTTCATCATAGCAGGGACGATGTCGGCTTTTCCCGAGCGGTGACATCGCGGCGAAGAGCGCTCATGGCTGGCTTGGGCATCGACACCACGGTGGCTGACCGCGGCACCCGAGACCGTGCCGCCGCCGCGCTTGCTCGTGCCGGAGTCGAGCTGCCGAGCTTCGCCGAACTGGCCGACCCCGGACGGTGCGCCGCCACGCGAGCGCCTCTGGTATCTTCGGTCGACCCCGACCGTCCGGATCCGGCAAATTTATTTCGCGTACATTGGCACAACGATCGCACCCGGCATAGCCTTGCCACAGTGCCGGTCCATCTCGTAATTCCGCCGGCGCTTAGCGGGGTGCGGGCGCCGATCGCGATGGCGCTCGGCTGTTTTTTCCCGATGATCGGCGCGCACAAGGTTCTAGCCGCTTATGGCTGCCTGATCCCACGGCTCGTCACCGGTCGTTTCGAGCCCGAGCGCCACAAAGCGATTTGGCCATCCACCGGCAATTATTGCCGTGGCGGCGTCGCGATTTCGCGCATCCTCGGTTGCCGCGGCATTGCGGTCTTGCCCGAGGGCATGAGTGCGGAGCGTTTTGACTGGTTGCGCCGATGGGGCGCCCGTCCTGAAGACATTGTCCGCACCCCCGGCACGGAGAGCAATGTCAAAGAAATCTATGATAAATGTACCGAATTGGCGCGCGACCCAAGCAACATCGTCCTCAATCAATTCGCCGAGTTCGGCAATTACCTGGTGCACTGGGCCTGCACCGGGCCGGCGCTCGCGCGCATTTTTGATACGATGCGCAACGAGCGCCCGGATCTTCGGCTTGCGGCCTTTGTGGCGGCGTCCGGATCGGCTGGCACGCTTGCCGCCGGAGATTATCTGAAAGAGCAGTACGGCTCTCAAATCGTCGCAGTCGAGGCCAGCGAATGCCCGACTTTGCTGTGCAACGGCTATGGCGAACACAATATCCAGGGAATCGGCGATAAGCACGTACCGCTAATCCATAATGTCATGAACACCAATGCCATCATCGGCGTATCGGACCGCAGCACCGGGGCGCTCGATTTATTGTTCAATGACGCAGTTGGCCACGCTTATTTGATTGGCCGGCGGCGGATCGACCCGGCAGTTGTTGGCGATCTGAACCTGCTGGGTCTTTCCGGCATTGCCAACCTCGTCGCTGCAATCAAACTCGCCAAGCGCCTTGAACTCGGCGAAGACGATCTGATCATCAGTCCGGCAACGGACAGTGCGGCTCTCTATGGCAGCGAGCGGCATAAATTTCTTGCCGCCCGGTTCCCCGACGGTTTTGACGAAGTGAATGTCGGCGAAATATTTGGTGAGCATGTTTTGGGTATCGCCGACAATGACGTGCTCGAGCTGACGCACCATGATCGCTCGCGCATCTTCAATCTTGGCTACTACACTTGGGTAGAGCAGCAGGGTGTTGCATTAAATGCGTTCGAACAGCGGCGGTCTCGAAATTTCTGGACTGAGCTGCAACAGGCGCTTCCCGCGCTCGATGCGTTGATCGCCGAATTCAATGCCCAAGCCGGTTTCGGATAAGCCTGTCAGCTTAAGCCGGAAGAAAAGCGAAAATGATGCTTGTTGAAAAAGGGCCTATGCGTAAAGACCATCAGCCAGCCCGAACCGAACTGATTGCCCCACACATTACGCGATTGATAATCCTCGCTGTTGGTGTGGTGCTTGGCGGTGCGCTAGCCATCGGTTCGGCGCGCGCCGCGGCATCGCTTCAGCTGGTTTATCGCATCTCGCATTCGGTCGTCGGCGATATCGGCTCGTACATTTGCACAGTCGAGCCGCTCACCAATGGCGGGACACAAGTGCAGACCCGCGAGCATATCAATGTCAGGGTGCTCGGCCTCTCGCTCTATTCAATGGAAGCCACCGACACCGAGCGTTGGGAAGGAAATCGCCTGACGTCGTTTGACGCCGTTAGCGATAAAGCAAATGGCCGGGTCGAGGTGAAGGGCGAGGCGCAAGGCACTCGCTTTATCATTACTTCGCTGCAAGGCACATTAACCGCAGCGGCGACGGTCCATCCGGCAGACCCCTGCACCGGAAATTTTCTGCAGTCGACGACGGTTCTGCGTCCCGATACCGGCGAGCTGGAGGACGTGCGGGTCAGCGGCGGCGAAGCGACCTCGCTGATCCTGGACGGTACACCGGTCCCGGTTCGCAAATACAATCTCGACGGCAAGACGCGGTATACGGTATGGCTCGATTCGCGTAACCTCCCGGTCATGTTCGTCATCGACGACAACACCGGGCGAGCGACGTTCACCCTCGCAAAATGCGTTGCCTGCGACGCCACGGGTTACCGTTTGGGTTTGGAATGACGATGTACGTCGCCGCAAGCGCAAGGGCTGCGTGCGGATACGTCTCCGCCTTGCCCGGCCCTGCAATCAGCTCAGGGGCAGCGTGACCCTCTCTTACGACGATCTTTGCCGCCGAACCCGCGAGCGCGACCGCAGCCTGCGGGAAAAGGTCATGTCGCTCGACGAGGCGGCGGCGCTGGTGCCCGACGGCGCTTCTATCGGTATTGGCGGAAGCACCCTGTCGCGCACGCCATTGGCGATGGTCTGGGCCCTGATCCGCGCCGGCCGCCGTGATCTTGTCTGCGCGCGCGGCATCAGCTCGAGCGAAGGCGAATTGCTGTTCGCTTCCGGAGCGAGCCGGCATCTGATCACCAGCTGGTTCAGCCTCGGCATCGTCTGGGGTGTCTCGCGCATCATGCGCGCCTATACCGAAACCGGCCGCGCCCGTTTTGAGGAGTGGAGCCATCTGGCAATGGGCCTGCGCTTTCGCGCCGGCGCAATGGGCCTGCCGTTTTTGCCGATGCGCTCGATGCTGGGCTCCGATGTCTTGACGCAATTGCCGGATGCGCGGGTGATCGACTGTCCGTTCACCGGCGAAAAGCTGGTGCTGGTGCCGGCGCTGAACCCCGATTTCGCGCTGATCCACGTGCAGCGCTGCGATGCCTATGGCAATGCCCAGATCGATGGACTGCCGTTTATGGATCTCGATCTTGCCTTGGCGGCAAACCGCGTGATTCTGACGACCGAGCGCATCGTGTCGAACGACCAGATCCGCCGCCGTCCCGATCAAACCAAGATCCCGTTTCTTGCGGTCGATGCGGTGATCGAAGTGCCGTTCGGCTGCGCGCCGCATGAATGCTATGGCGCCTACGAGCCGCTGTTCGACCACCTCAACCACTACGCAGCGGCGCTGAAACCGGATGCCGAGCAAGGTATCCGCGACTACCTCGCGCGCTATTTTTATGAGCCCGCATCCTGGACCGACTATCTCGACCGTATCGGCCTCGCCGAACTCATCGATGCCGCGCGCCGCGGTAAGAGCATTTATGATGACTGACTCCGCCCGCTATACCGCGAGCGAATTGCTCGCCGTCATGAGTGCCAGGCTGTTGCAGGACGGCCAGGTTGTCTTTGCCGGCGTCGGCATTCCGTTATTGGCGGCGAGCCTCGCGCAACGGCTGCATGCACCGGGTCTGACCATTCTGTTCGAGGGCGGCACGATTGGCGCTTATGTCGAGCCCGGCCAATTGCCGCCTTCAACCAACGAGCAGCGCTGCACCCGCCGCGCCAATATGGTGCTGGGCAGCACCGATGTGTTGCTGTTGCTGCAGCGCGGTTATGTCGATGTCGGCTTTATGGGTGGCGCCCAGATCGACCAATACGGCAATCTGAACAGCTCGTATATCGGACTGCCGGAGCGGCCGACGACGCGGCTGCCGGGCACCGGCGGCGGCAATGACATCGCCAGCCTGACGCAGATGATCGTGGCGATGAAGCACGAGAAGCGGCGCTTTGTCGAACGGGTCGATTTTGTGACGAGCCCGGGCTTTCTCGCCGGCGGCAATAGCCGGCGCGAGGTGGGGCTGTCGGCCGGCGGCATGTTCCGGGTTGTCACCGACCTCGGCCTTTTGGGCTTTGACGAATCCTCGAAGCGCATGACGGTGCTGGCGTTGCACCCCGGTGTCACGGCCGCCGAGGTGCAGGCCAATACCGGCTTCGAACTGTTGGTGCTGTCCGATCTGCCGGTCACCGACCCGCCGAGCAATGACGAACTCGCGATGTTGCGCCATCTCGACCCCGACCACCTCTACACAGCGTAAAGTCGCATCGCGATGACGATCTTTTCCAACACCTTTGGTCTCGCGCTGCGCAACTTCACGAGCTGGCCGGAATTACCGGACCCGCAGGGTCTGATCGATTACGCCGTGAAGGCCGAGGCACTGGGCTTTGACTCGGTCTGGGTGTGGGATCACATCCTGCTTGGCGTCGACCCGCCCTTCCCGATCATCGACTCATTGACTTTGCTCGCGGCCCTCGCCGCCCGCACGACCACAATCAAGCTCGGCACCGGAGTATTGGTATTGCCGCTGCGCAACCCGGTGGTGCTGGCGAAAGAATTATCGAGCCTCGACCGCATCGCTGGTGGCCGCTTGTTGCTCGGCATGGCCTCGGGCTGGTACAAGCGCGAATTCGACGCGGTCGGCGTTCCGTTTAACCAGCGCGGCCGGATCATGGACCGCAATCTCGAAATCCTGCGCCGGTTGTGGACCGAGGAGCAGGTCAATGGCGAATACCCGCCGCATGTGTTGCGCGGCTCGAACATGTCGCCAAAGCCCGCAGTATTGCCGCCGATCGTGATTGGCGGCTATGTCGACCGTGTACTGAAGCGCGCCGCACTTAATGAGGGCTGGCTGACCTATTTCTACACGCCCGAGGGCTTTACCCAATCCTGGGCCAAGGTTCAGGGCTTTGCCGCGGCAGTGGGAAAAGACCCTTCGGCCCTGCTCAACGCCAACCAGTTGGCGATCTATGTCGGGTCATCGCGTGCGGCGGTCGAAGGCCCGATGATGGAATGGCTGGGCCAGGAATGGGACTACGCTGCCTGGAGCCAGTCGACCAAGGATTCAGCAATCATCGGCACCGTCGACGAGTGCGTTGCGCAATTGCGCGCCCAGCTCACCGCCGGTGTGCAAAAGATCATTTTTATCCCGTACCGTTACCAACCCGACCAGGTCGAGATCATCGCCCGCGACATCATCCCCCGCCTGCGCACCTGAGTTCGCCGACGATCGGCCGCCGGACCATCAGCTGAGTGACATCTCCGGCAAGGTAACGATGTTGACGCCGGCGGATTCGAGACCCCGCCGCACGGCGCCCATTGCAACGACGACGCAAGGCTCCTCGCCGTGCGGGCGTAAATATCGGGCAGTACCTTCAATTGCTAGCCGTTCCCGGCCGCCTGTTGACGTTGGCGCCTGATGAATTGCTTGACCGCTTGGAACTCTTCGGCGGTGATTGGCAGCAGAATCTCGGCGTCTTTCCAGTCGGCCGCCGTGGTCGGCGGAATATCGGAATAGTCGATCTCCGCCTCCGGAGTGTCGAGCAGCCTCGCGAAGTATTCTTTTGGCTTATCCGCTCGTGTATTCATAACAGACTTGTTGCTCCGCTGCGTTTGCCGGTCGCATCGAGATGATCCGGCACTTCCGGTTGCGCGGCGTGTAAATGATCACCACCATACGACCATAGAGTCCGCCGAGCACCATAAAGCGCGGTTCTGTTGAGCGCCGCCGTCTTGTGTCTTGGCGACGCACAAGCGGGCCACGGAACACAATACGAGCCGCCTCAAAGACGAAATCGCGGTCAGCAAGGGTGTCGAGGCTCTTTTTGCGATTCCATTCGAAATCCTCGTCACGGTAGGGCGAAACCCAGAGCCGATAGACGACTGCTACCTGAAGCCTAGCTGAGTGACATCTCCGGCAAGGTGACGATGTTGACGCCGGCGGCTTCGAGACCCTGGCGCACGGCGCGCGCGGCGATCACGGCCGAGGGTTTGTCGCCATGCAGGCACAAGGTGTCGAGCCGGACCTTGAGCCTTTTGCCGGTGCGCGAGAGGATCTCCTCATTTAAAACCATGTTGACGACGCGTTCGCGGATCTCGTTCGCATCGTGCAACACCGCCCCCGGCACCTTGCGCGAGGTCAGATTGCCGTCGTCGTCATAAAGCCGGTCGCAAAACCCCTCGCGCGCCAATGGCAGGCCCAGCTCGCGAGCGGCCTTTTCCATCTGCGAGCCGGCGAGCGCCACATAAATCAGGTCGCGATCGACGGTCTTCATGGCCCGGCCGATCGCCAGCGCCAAGTCGAGATTCTCGGCCGCCATGTTGTTCAGCGCGCCGTGGACCTTCACATGCGTGACCTTTTGTCCGACATAGGCTGCCATCGCCTGCAATGCGCCGATCTGGTAGGCGATCATGTATTCGAGTTCGCGCGGGCTCATGTCGATGCGGCGGCGGCCAAACCCCCACAAATCGTTGAAGCCGGAATGCGCGCCGATGCTGACCCCGGCCTCGGCCGCGAGGCTGACGAGCCGGTGCATGGTCACCGGGTCGCCGGCATGAAAACCGCAGGCGATGCTGGCCGAGCGTATGATCTTCATCAGCGAGGCGTCGTCGCCCATCTCCCAGGCGCCAAAACCCTCACCCATATCGGCGTTGAGATTGATCGCTTTTGCCATGCCCGGCTCCTTGATTTTATGATCGTTAAATGTGTGCGATCGCCGATTGTGGCAAGGAATAGATGATCCCGCGGTTTTTGTCGGTTGGAGACCGCGCGCTCGCGATCGAATTCGGCGACGCGATCGACCGCGGGGTGAGCCGCCAGGTCCTCCGGCTCGACCATGCGATCCGCGCCGACCCGCCGACCGGCATCGTCGAGAACGTGCCGACCTTCCGCTCGCTGATGGTGCATTACGATCCGTTGGCGACCTCGCGCGCAAATCTGGAAGCCGCGATCACCCGGTTGCTCGACATCGAGCGAGAGCCTCCCGCTGTCGCACGGCTGTGGCGGATCCCGGTGTGCTATGAGGGCCAATTCGCTCCCGATCTCGCGGAGGTGGCGCAACAAACCGGCCTCGTCGCCGCCGACATCGTCGCGCTCCATGGCGCCGTGCGTTATCACGTTTATATGCTGGGTTTCCTCCCCGGTTTTCCCTATATGGGCGACCTGCCGCCCGAACTCGCCTTGCCGCGACGTGCCGACCCACGGGTTCGGGTTCCGGCCGGATCGATTGCAATCGCGACGACATTGACCGCGATCTACCCTTATGAGAGCCCGGGCGGATGGCATCTGATCGGAGCGACTCCGATCCGCTTTTTTGATCCCAGCCGCGAACCACCGTCATTACTCGCTGCAGGTGATATGGTCCGGTTCGAAGCGATCGGTCCGGACGCTTTTGTCGCCATTCGCAGGTCGATTGAACATGGCGACTACGTGATCGAGAGCGAACCGATCGAGCCATGACGCCCGGCTTCAAGGTATTGAGCCCCGGGCTCCATACTACCGTGCAGGATTTGGGCCGAGTCGGTTATCAGGCGCTTGGCGTCCCGGTCTCGGGGGCGCTCGATCCGCTGACGTTTCGGCTCGCCAACGCGCTCGTCGGCAATGCCGAGGGTGCGGCGGCGCTCGAAATCCTGCTCAGCGGACCGAGCTTTGAGATTATTGCCGATCGGGTGCGGGTCGCGGTTGCCGGCGCAGGCGCCAGCCTCGTCATCGACCGCGGCGCGCGCCGGGTTCCCGCCTGGCACAGTACGACCCTGTCGCGAGGCGAGACATTCGAGATCGCTCTCGGCCACCGGTCGGCGTCAGCCTATCTCGCGGTCGAAGGCGGGATCGCTGTTCCCTTGATCCTCGGCAGTGCCGCAACCTATGTGCGCGCCGGCCTTGGAGGCTTTCACGGTCGGGCTCTGCAGTTTGGCGACATCGTGCCGATAGCGCTCGATCGCGCCGCCGAGCGCACGGAGAAGCGCCTCCTGCTTCCGCTCTCAACGACCGACGCTCATCCGGTGCGCGTCGTGCTCGGCCCGCAGCAGGATCTTTTTACGGATGATGCGGTCACAGCCCTGCTTGAGGCCGAGTTTCGCATCTCGCAACATGCGGACCGCATGGGCATGCGGCTCGACGGGCCGCATCTGCGTCACCGCAGCGGCTGGGACATCGTCTCCGACGCGATCGCCACCGGGGCGATCCAGGTGCCGGGCTCGGGCCAGCCGATCGTGTTGCTCGCCGACCACCAGACGACCGGCGGCTATCCGAAAATAGCAACCGTGATCTCGGCCGACTTGCCGGTCATCGGCCGTCGCCAGCCGGGCGATGCCGTCCGGTTTGCCGCGGTCTCGGTCGAGGAGGCCGAACAAGCAGCCCACGAAGCCGAACGGATGTTGGCGGCACGGATCGCCTCATTTGCACCGGTCCCCACCCACAGCGGCGACATCGACCTCAACTCGCTCTATGTCGGCAATCTGATCAGCGGTGTCGTCACCGCGAGCGAGTGACCAAGCAGCACAAAGCCCCGACCGGGAAGCGGGGATTTTTTGCGAATATTTCAGAGGCTCAATAGGGCGGCTGCGCCGTCCCCGCCGAGGGTGAGACGTAATCGTTGGCCGCCGGCGGATAGGTGCCATAAGGATTATAGGTATAAGCCCCATAGCCATTGTAAACAGGGGCGGCATAGGTCTGGCTCGGGACCGGCGGATAGGGTGACGGATAGCCGGCCGCGGGCGGCATCATTGGTTGGTAGGCCTCATAGCCAGCTGCCGGCGGCGGTGGCGCGGCGGCAGGTCCGTAAGTGCCGCCATACGAGCTGGCATAGCCCTGCGGCGGAGTCGTCGACCCCATCTGCGGCGGCATTGAGCAGACCAGATCGCCGCCGGCATTGGCCACACCACCAGTGCAACTGCTGGCCTGCAACAGCTGGGTGGTGTGCCAGGTGCCGTCTCCTTTCGGACAGAACGCAGTCAGCGTGTCCTGCAGCATCCGCACGTCTTTGCACTCGGAGAGATAAGGCCCTTGCGGCAGCGGTCCCGTGGCAATCAGCTGGTTTGACATCGCTTGGCCGGCATAGGATTGGGTTACGCCTTGCTCGGCATAGGGCTGAGGCGCGGCTGTCCCAGCATAAGGCGACGCCATCGGCTGGTTTATATCAGGTGCCATCATTTGCGCCGAGGCCGGCGCTGCGAACATCGCGCCGGCGAGTAACAGCGCAGGAGATGCGGCGAGTATGGCTTTCATGCTCCGCTCCATCTGATTTTCCATCCTCTGTCCAACATCCCTTGCGGTTGATTTGATCCGCGGTTCCGGCCTCCGCCTGGGAACCGAACACGGCTTTGCCCACCGCGCCCAGGCCTGTCTTCTTTGACGGATTTGACGGAGCCGTGCTCTGCACCGCCACAATTCCCGTCAAACCGGGAAAGAACCGGGGATCTTCGTCGCCATAGCCTTCCTGAACCAATATTCTCGTACAAAATCAAAGACTTCCGGCGAAATTGCCGATCCCATTAACCGGGTATTGTTTCTGAACAATCGAGACCTAGATCTTGATAATCGGGAATGGCACGAGCGCTGGTCCAAGGCCTCGCTACAGCTTACAAGCAAGCGATAGCCTGACATATATTTGTGGTCGAAGAATGATCTCTAAGCGCAACACTGTTCAGATAAGGCATACGACCACAATATGCAGCATACGCTGTGGGTTAATAGACACAACATTTTGTGTTATACCCACTTAACTGAACAACATTGTCTCTAAGCGGCTAAAATGAAGTCAAGTGAATAAGAGTGAAACGTTGAATGTACGATTTCAAAGCTTGGCTCGCTAACCCAATCTGCTCGATTGGGTCGAGCTGAACGCAGCGAACATTGGCAGCGTGATAAAGATCGGCTGCCGGCCGGAAAAATTTATCGTCCTTAAAAAATTTATCTAAAAAATTTATCGCACTTAAGCGGTAGGGCGCAGTTTCCTCCACAAGTCATAGCAGACCAGATCCTGATCGAGCAAGGCGAACCCCCAAACTTGTCATTCGGGCACGAGTTATCGCGCGTTCGCCTTACTAGGAGGCGCATGGCCGAGGGCGGCGCGGCTTTTCCGACACATTCAGACCGCGCCAATCGGCGCGAAAGGATACTTTGTGCGCCTGCAACGTATCATCTACCCTGGTTCCTATGTTACGCGGTCTCGGCAAGGCGGCAGCATGGCGAATTTGACCGGTGGTCCTGAGTTCATTCAACGGCCGCTGCGTTGGTATCGTTGGCGCAAATTTCGACGGCAATCGGCAGCATCGGTCTCGACCAACGGATTGCGGTATGGGCTGGCGCTGATTCTGCTGCCGGCCTTGCTGTTCGTTGCGATCGAAGTGTACCGCGCCGTCAGCATCGTGCCTGCCATCCACGAGAGCCAGGCTCGTGTCGCGCACAGCTTCGAAATCATCACCGCGGCGCATTCTCTTGATCAGGCGATGCAAGACGCGGAGCGAGGGCAACGCGGGTACCTGATCACCGGCGACGACGCTTATCTCAAACCGTATTACGCCGGGCTGCAGAAAATTCCAAAGACACGGCAAGAACTGCGCCGGTTAACTCGGGACAGCGCCGAGGAACAGCCGCATTTCGCGGTACTCGACGCCGAGATCAAGACCAAGCTCGCCGAGTTGAAAAAGACGATTGAAACACGTCAAAGGGAGGGTTTCGAAGCGGCGCGCCGGATCGTCGAAACCGATGTCGGCGCGGATGCGATGAGGGCGATTACTGACCAGATTGGTGCAATAATCGCTGCCGAGAACCGGCTGCTCGATCAACGGCAGGCTGCGTTTTTCGAGGTTGTACGAATAAACGAGCTGACGGGCGCAATCGCCGCGGCCCTCGCCTTCTCGGTTATCCTGGTCGGCGGCGTGATGCTGTGGCAAGCCTATCAGCGGCTCCTGCGGTCGCAGATGTCATTGCAAAGCAGCGAAGAACAGCTACGGCTGCTGGTCACGGGGGTGCGTGACCACGCGCTCTTCATGCTCGATCCAGCGGGAAATGTCGCGAGCTGGAATAAGGGTGCCGAACGACTCAGCGGTTATCGCGCCGACGAAATCATCGGCGGCAACTTCTCGCGTTTTTTCCCCCCAGAGGATGTTGCTGCTGGCTCGCCTCACCAACTGCTCGAAGTGGCTGCTACCGCGGGGAACGCGCAGGAGGAAGGCTGGCGGGTCCGCAAGGACGGCTCGCGCTTTTGGGCGGGCTCCGTCATTACCGCGCTGCGTGACCCCGGCGGTGACCTGCGTGGTTTCGCGAAAGTCGTGCGCGACATCACCAAGCGGCGACAGCAGCAGGAGGCGCTGGAGCAGAGTCGCATTGCTCTCGCGCAACTTCAGAAGATGGAGGCGATCGGGCAGCTGACCGGTGGCGTAGCCCACGACTTTAACAATCTGCTGCAGTCGATCCTCGGCAGCATCGAATTGCTGCAGCGGCCGGCCGGATTATCCGACCCGACAAGAGCTTCACGGCTGCTCGATATGGCGCGGCGGGCCGGCGAAAGGGGTGCGGCCCTGACCCATCGGCTGTTGGCATTCGCACGGCGGCAGCCTCTGGCCCCGCAGGTCGTCGATGTCAACAAGCTGATCGGTTCGATGTCCGAGTTGCTGCATCGAACTTTGGGGGAGACGGTCGAGGTCGAGACGGTAGCGGCGGCCGGCCTATGGCGGACCCAGGTCGATCCCAACCAATTGGAAAGCGCGATCCTGAACCTTGCGGTCAACGCCCGGGATGCAATGCCGCGCGGCGGCAAACTGACGATCGAAACCGGCAATACCTGGCTCGATGAACGATATGCCGCTACCCACGCTGAAGTGGTGCCCGGCCAATATGTTTTGATCGCAATCAGCGATTCCGGGGAAGGTATGTCGGAGGAGACACTCGCGCACGTCTTTGAGCCGTTTTTTACGACAAAGCCGGAGGGGCGTGGAACCGGTCTCGGTCTGGCGCAGGTGCATGGCTTCGTCAAGCAGTCCAGCGGCCACATCAAGCTTTACAGCGAGCTCGGTCACGGAACCACGGTCAAGATCTATCTGCCGCGCTACATGCAAGCGGACGAGCCTCAGGCCGTGTCCGGCCCTGCGGCAGCGAACCGACGCGACGGTCGGGAGAGCGTGCTGCTGGTCGAAGATGACGAAGATGTGCGGCTCTATGCTGCCGAGGCCTTGGAGACCCTCGGCTATAATGTCTTTCAGGCGGCTGAAGCGCAGTCGGCTCTGCACATCCTCGACGAGCATCCAGGCATAGCGCTGCTGTTCACCGATGTTGGATTGCCCGGACTGAATGGCCGCAAGCTGGCGGAAGAGGCAAGGCGCCGTTCGCCGAACCTGAGGATCCTGTATACGACCGGGTATGCCAGGAATGCAGTTGTGCACAACGGCATTCTCGACGCCGGCGTCGAGCTCTTGAGCAAGCCGTTTACGACTGAAGCGCTGGCGCGCAAGCTCGATCAGCTCCTCGGGTCTCCAAAGATGGTCTGATGACCGGTTGCCGGCGCATGCGGCAGGAGCCGATAAAAACGCATGTCTTAAAGAATGGCGTCACCTGACGGCGCTTCAGCTGGCGCTGCTGCACCACCGCTCCGGTCGCCTCAACCCCTGCACTTGAAAACCCGCTTGGCCAGATCCAGCCCGATCAACGTAATCTGGGTCATGGGTGGCCCTCTCTGTTGGCTTGTAACAGCCCAACCCTGGCATATCGATGCCGTTCGGGGGCCATCCACCATCAAGGCTGGGCAAGACTCAGACGGAGATTGAGTGATCGGATGCATCCAGCACTGGAGGATTGGCGAATTCGCCTGCGCCGCGACGGCTACGCGCATTTCCGCGGGCTGTGCCCCGAACCAATCATTGCCGCCGCCCGTGTGGCGATCGACCACGACCTGTCGACAAATTACGACCCGCAACGGGAGGTCGAGTATGACAAACGTTCATACTGCCCGGACCTTCGCGGCACCCCTCCAGTCATGGCGCTATTGCTGGAGAGCGGCATCGTCGCAAAGCTGGACAACGTCATCGGATTTGACCGGCTTGGATATGACGGTGGCCAGATTGCCTTGCGCAGAGCAGGCAATGCGTCTGAACCAGAGCCGCCGGACCCGCATATCGATGGACTTCCAACAAGGTTCAACGGTGTCTCCTCGCGCGTCCTATTCACCAACTTCACTGTGCTGGTCGGGATCTATCTGAACCCGGTGCGGACCGAGTTCGCCGGGAACTTCACCGTATGGCCCGGCTCCCATCACATTTTGGAAGCTCACTTTCGTGAGCGGGGACCCGAGGCACTGCGCAATGGCATGCCCCGCATCCCGCTTGGTCAACCCGTGCAATTGATGACCGAACCTGGCGATGTGGTGCTGTGCCATTATGGGCTGGCTCACACCGCCGCCGCCAACCTGTCTGCGATGGACCGCTACGCGGTCTATTTCCGCCTCTGGCTTAAGGACCTCGGCGATCGCCGCTGGCACTTTATGACCCATATCTGGGATGGATGGCACCTATAGAGGAGCCGGAGAGGAACGCCTGCGCACCACGACCGGAAGCGGCACGGTGCGAAAGCGGTGTCTTTCGGCAAATTCCCTTGCCCCTATTCAATCAAGGATTACGTTTGCCGTAAGATTTGACCGAGACTCATCTTGAAAAACGGCTCATCGGCTATGCCCGCATCAGCACCTACGGGCGGACCCTCGATAGCCAGTTTGAGAAGTTGCGCGCCGCCGGATGCAGCAGCCGCAACATCTACCGCGAGAAGGTAACCGACGCGCGGGCCGACCTGCGACCTGTTCGCCATCATCAAGCGCATCGTGGACGCCAATGCGCAGTTTCAATCATCGATCGAGCCGTGGGCCGACACCGGCACCAGCACCGGGCGCTACGTTGCAGGAATTGGCCGACAGCTATGAGCGCAGCATATCCACCATGCGCCGTGCCACGCGAGCCGCCCGATCGATTATTGTGCATCCGCCGGTTGAGCAGTTGATGGATTGACACTGAACAGACGATCGGCATGACGAGTTATTGCGCCGCCTTTTTCACAATCGCTCTCATCAGAATGTAAGCTAAAGTGCCAATCAAAGATGGGGACAACGCTTGTCGGAAGCCGTCACAGAGGCCCGGGTTTCGCTAATCACAACCTATTTGGAGGCGCAAAAGGCAAGATCGCTTTGGCAGGTCCGCTCTGGGCGGGCATCGGCAACCATGTTCAGGGTCAACGCGGCGCTTATACACTGTCCCGAGATAGAAGCAAAACAGGAAACGGTACGAGCGTGATCGGGCCGCGCCATGTGCCAATGATGTGAACGGGTGCCGGCGAAGGTGATCATCGCCGCGAGGGCAGCCGGCCCGCGCTGATCGTCGTCACGGCTGCTGAATTTCGTCGTCGGGCCGGCTTGTTCGTGCTATGTTCATTGGCTGTGTCGGGTCGAGCGCGAATCCGCTCTGCCCGGGGATTGGCACGCAAACAAGCTTTGGGCCGGGGAGCAGGGGATGGAGCAAAGCCGCGAGCGCATTCTGACCACTCATGTCGGCAGCCTGCCGCGCCCACCCGATCTCCTCGCATTCCTGGAGGCACGCGAAGCCGGGCGGCCCGTCGATCAGGCGGCATTCGATGCGTGTCTTGCGGCAGCGGTCCATGACGTCGTCCGGAAACAGGTCGAGGCCGGGATCGACAGTATCTGCGATGGCGAGTTTGGCAAAATCTCCTACACTTTTTATGTCCGGCATCGCCTGTCGGGCATTGGCGCGTTCCGCGGCGGCCCCAATGACCAGCCGCCGCAGACCGCGGCGCATCGCGACCTGCTCGACCACCCCGATTACCAGGCGCGGCTGAACGCAAAGCGCGGCGGGACCTCGTGGTTTAGTCGCGAGGCGGTGCCTTGCTGCGTCGGTCCCGTCGCCTACAGCAATCGCCGGCCGCTCGAGGTCGACATCGCCAATCTTGCCGCCGCTTGTTCCGCCGCAAAACCGCGCGAAGCCTTTATGAATGCGGCATCGCCCGGGGTGCTGACCAAATTTGTGCCGGACCGCTACTACAACAACGAAGATGCCTATGTCGAAGCGCTCGCCAATGCGCTGAAACAAGAATACGAGGCGATCCATCAGGCCGGTTTTGTGCTGCAGATCGATGCGCCCGATCTCGGTTCGGCACGGCACAACCAATACCAGCACCTGTCGGATGACGAATTCCTGCGAGTGGCCGAGCGCAACATCGCGGCACTCAATCACGCCACCGCGGATATTCCGCCGGAAGCGATGCGCATGCATCTGTGCTGGGGCAATTATGAGGGGCCGCATACCCACGACATCCCGCTCGCCAAGATTCTCGGCGTGGCGTTGCGCGCCCGCCCGTCGGGGCTGTCGTTTGAGGCGGCCAATCCGCGCCACGCGCATGAATGGGAGGATCTGCGCGCCGCCAAGATCCCGGACGACAAGGTGCTGCTTCCCGGCGTTATTGATTCGACCACCAATTTTGTTGAGCATCCGCGGCTTATTGCCCAGCGCATCGTCAATTTTGCGAATGTCGTCGGCCGCGAGCGGGTGATCGCCGGCGCCGATTGCGGCTTTGCGACCTTCGCTTTTGTCGAGAATGCGGTGGCCCCATCGGTCGTATGGGCCAAGCTCCATGCCCTTGCCGAAGGCGCGCAGATCGCGAGCGAGCGCCTATGGGATTGATTTGTGGGGTTGATGTGCCGCGGTCAGCCGCGACGGGCGGTCGCGGGTGACGATGCAACCGGAACATTATCGATCAGGCGCGTGCGGCCGAGATGGACAGCGGCAAGGACGCGCGCTGCGGCCGTGACGAGATCGCGCACCGGCGCCAGACTCTCGGCGTCGCGGATTTCGAGATATTCGACATCAAACCCGGCATGGGTCAGTTCGGCCAGACCGCGCTCGGTCTCGCGGCGAACGGCACCGGGTTCGCGCTCCAGCGCGGTGGCGACGTCCCGCAATACGCGGGAAAGTTCTGGCGCCACGCGCCGTTCCTGGGCCGAGAGGTACAGGTTGCGCGATGACAGTGCCAGACCGTCGGGTTCGCGCACGGTCGGCACACCCACAATCCGGATCGGGAGATCGAGATCGCGCACCAGGCGACGGATTACGAGCAGCTGTTGATAATCCTTCTCGCCAAAATACGCACAATCCGGCAGCGATTGGATCAGGAGCTTAGTCACGACCGTCGCCACCCCGTCGAAATGTCCGAGGCGGTGTGCACCGCACAACCCCTCGCTCAAACCGCCGACCCGCACCATGGTCGAAAAATGCGGCGGATACATTTCGTCGGCGGTTGGCAGATAGGCGAGTTCGACGCCCGCCGATTGCAATATCTCGAGATCAGCGGCTTCCGGGCGCGGATAAGAAGCAAGGTCTTCATTGGGAGCGAATTGCTTCGGGTTGACAAAGATCGTTGCGACGACCCGCCGACATTCGCCGCGCGCCGCCGCGACCAGCGCCATGTGCCCGGCGTGCAACGCCCCCATCGTCGGCACCAGTCCGATCCGCTCACCGGCACGCCGCCAGGGGGCGAGACCCTCCTTGAGATCGGAGCTCGTCCGTACCACCCGCACCGGGGTTCTCTCCTCGGTTTCGCTCGACGAATTTAGCAGGCTTCGTGCAGTGAGTCATAAATCCTCGATTGCGAGCCCGGGCGGCGGTTATTGCGGCAGTAAGCTCGACATACTCCGATCGGCCGACGGCGCGCGGCACCGATATCACCCGCTCCAATCGAGGTTCTGTTCGCGAGGGGAGCAAGCAATCGCCGCTCAAGCAGAAACAACGTCAGGTCATCAGCGAATTGATGACAGCGGCGGCGGCTCGCAAGTTGTCGCCCCGCCATCATCCACCTCCCCCAGCGAAGCGAATAACGAGAGCTCACACCCATGCAGCGCGTCTGCAACAATCAAATTCATCGCAGATCAGAGCGATCTCGGCTGGATCAACAGATACTTGGTGTGATCGTGGCTGTTCTGCTGTGGAGTCCACCCGCGTCGGCGATGCAGCGCTACCAGGCGGACGAGTGGATCGCCGAATGCGGCAACCGAGCCGAGCAGGGGACTTGTTCGATCATGGTGCCATTTTGGCAAACCGCGGTCGGTGGCAGGGGCTCGTTCGTGCTCGTCATCATGCTGCAAACCGGCAATGTCGCAATTGTCGGGACTCCGGCCCCAGTCAAGGCGGTGCTGCGCGTCGATAAAGGGCTGCCGACGACCTGCCGCGGCGGACGCTATTGCATCTTCCCGG
>JAFAOB010000035.1 GCA_019238055.1 Alphaproteobacteria bacterium | reverse complement strand
CCGACCTGCTGCTCGCAGCGGGCGCGCGGATCGGCGAGATCACCTCGCAATCCTATTCGCTGCTCGGGATCCCCGATCCTGGAAAAGTGCTGATCCATATCCATCCGGCGGCCGAAGAGTTGGGCCGGGTGTTCCGCCCGACCTTGGCGATCCAATCGGGCATGCCGGAATTCGCCGCCGCGGCCGCGGCATTGGAACCGGTCCCGGCGCGGCGCTGGGCTCAGTGGCGCGCGGCGGTGCGCGGCGAGTACGAGGCGGGTCTCCAACCGTCCCCCGCTACGGGCGACCGCGCTCTCGATCTCGGCGCAATCATGACCTGGCTGCGTCAGCGCCTGCCGGATGACGCGATCGTCACCAGCGATGCCGGCAATTTCAGCGGCTGGCCCAACCGCTTCCTGCAATATCGCCGTCCCGGGCGTCAGCTCGGGCCGACCAGCGGCGCCATGGGGTATGGCGTGCCGGCCGCGGTCGCGGCGAAGATCATTCATCCCAACCGGCTTGTCGTCGGGTTTTGCGGCGATGGCGGATTTATGATGACCGGCCAGGAATTGGCGACGTCGCTCGCCGAGGGTGTCGGCCCGATCATTCTCGTCTTCAACAACGCGATGTACGGTACCATCCGCATGCATCAGGAGCGGCGTTTCCCGGGCCGGGTTGTCGGCACTGCATTGAAGAATCCCGATTTGGTCGCCCTTGCCCGCGCTTATGGCGCGTTTGCGGCGCGCATCGAACACACTCGGGACTTCGCGTCCGCCTTCGAGGAAGCCGCCGCTCACAACGGTGCCGCACTTCTCGAACTCGTTGTCGATCCCGAAATTATTACGACCCGCACCACTCTGTCCGCCCTCCGCCGCCAAGCCGAAACGCGGAATGCGGCGAAAGCAGAAGCATAGTCTGTCCGCAGCGGACACGCCGCTGCGATCCGCGCTTTTACGCGGATGCGTCGTCGAGGATGCGGACGATATGGCGGGCTTCGCGGCCGGTGGCGTCCGCGATCTGGTGGCGGCAACTGGTACCGCAGGCGGCGAGGAAGGTGCCGGGCGGAGCGGCGCGCATCTTTGGCAAGACGCCGAGCTCGCCGATCTTGATCGATATTGCATAATGCTCGGCTTCATAGCCGAATGCGCCGGCCATGCCGCAACATGTTGCATCAAAGGTTTCGACCTTAAGATCGGGGATCAGCTGCAAGCTCTTTACGGCAGCCGGCAGTGTCGCAAAAGCCTTTTGATGGCAATGGCCGTGCAATAAAACCTGGCCGCCCGGCATTGGCTTCAGGGCGAGGTCAAAGCGGCCGGCCTGATGTTCAGCGGCGACAAATTCCTCGAAGAGCTGCGCGTGGGCGGCGAGCGCCCTGGTCTCGTCGTCGGGCAGGAGTGCCGGGAACTCGTCGCGCAACGTCAACAGGCACGAAGGTTCAAGGCCGATGACCGGCGTGCCGGCGCGGACAAAGGGCACCAGCGCCGCGACCGTGCGCCGAGCTTCCCTGCGTGCCTCCTCGACAAGGCCGACCGCGAGAAAGGTTCGCCCGCAACACAATGGCCGGCCACGCATCGGATCGGGGCTGACGATGGTGTAGCCGGCGCGGCTCAGCACCCGCTCGGCGGCGTAGGCGTTTTCCGGCTCGAAATAGCGGTTGAAAGTATCGACAAACAGCACCGCCTCGCGCCGCCCTCGAGCGGCCGTTCCATTCGCAGCGAGCGTGCGCCCGCGCTTTGCGTCGCCAGCGCGGTAGGGCCGCGTGGACCATTGCGGCAATTTCCGAGCGGCACTGAGACCAACGGAGCGCTCGCCGAGTTCGGCCAGAAACGGGACCCGATTGCGAAGGTTCAGCAGCGCGGCGAAGCGTGCCGCACGGCTTGCATAGCGCGGCAGATAAGCGATCAGCCGGTCGCGCCGCGACAGGGGGTGACGGCGATGATAATGGTGCAGGAACTCGATCTTCATTCGCGCCATGTCGACGCCGGTCGGGCATTCGCGCCGGCAGCCCTTGCACGAGATGCAGAGATCGAGTGTATCCCGCATCTCGGGCGAAACCAGGGCCTCGGGTCCGAGCTGGCCCGACAGGGCAAGCCGCAACGTATTGGCGCGACCGCGGGTCAGATGCTGTTCGTCGCCGGTGGCGCGGAACGACGGACACATGACACTCGCGTCGCGCGCGCGGCAGGCACCGTTGTTGTTGCACATCTCGGCCGCAGCGGCGAACCCGCCCCATTCCGACCAGTCCAGCGCCGTCGCGATCGGCAGCGGCCGGTAGTCCGGCTTGAAGCGGAACAGGCTGCGATCGTCCATCTTGGGCGCTCGCACGATCTTGCCGGGATTGAACAGGCCTTGCGGGTCAAAGGCGTCCTTGACGTCCTCGAAGGCCCTCACCAGCCGGCCGCCAAACATAGCCTCGTGGAATTCGGAGCGTACCAGCCCGTCGCCATGCTCGCCCGAATGCGAACCTTTGTATTCGCGGACCATTGCGAACGCTTCCTCGGCGATGGCCCGCATCTTTTTGACTTCGAGCTCTTGCTTGAGGTTCAGCACCGGGCGCACATGCAGGCAGCCGACTGAGGCATGCGCGTACCAGGTACCGTAGGTGCCGTGTTTTTGAAAAATCCGGGTCAGGCGATCGGTGTATTGGGCGAGGTCTTCGAGGCGGACGGCGCAATCTTCGAGAAAGGAGACGGGTTTGCCGTCGCCCTTCATCGACATCATGATGTTCAGTCCCTGGGCGCGCACCTCCAGGATGGCGGCCTGAAATGCCGGGTCGATCGCGTCGACGACCGCGCCCGGAAACCCGAGATCGCCCATCAGCTCGTGCAGCGCCTTCAGCCGGCGTAAATTGTCCTGCGGATCATCGCCGGCGAACTCGGTCATCAGCAACGCCGCCGGCTCGCCTTGGACAAAACTGTCGATGACGGCGCGAAACATCGGAATGTCGCGAGCCAAGTCGATCATCGTCCGATCGACCAGCTCGACGGCACTCGGCCCCAATTCGACGATTTTTCGCGTCGAATCCATTGCATTATAGAAGGTCGGGAAATGGCAGATGCCGAGCACCCGATGCGCCGGGATCGGCTGCAGATCGAGTTCGATCTCGTTGAAAAAGGCGAGGGTGCCTTCCGAGCCGACCAGCAGCTTCGCCATGTTGTGGCCGCCACGGGTGCCGTCGCCATCAATCGAATCAATATTGTAGCCGCCGACCCGTCGCAGCACCTGCGGAAATCGCCGGGCGATCTCGTCGGCTTCGCGGCGGTGCAAGGCGCGCATCTGCTGCACCAGGTCGCGATAGCGCTCGGGCATGGGATCGCCATTGCCATCGGCAGGCAAATTGCCGGCAACCTCGCCGAACCAGGCGTGGGTGCCGTCGGCGAGCAGCGCGTCGATCGCACGCACATTATGGACCATGTTGCCGTAGCGGATCGAACGCGCGCCGCAGCTGTTGTTGCCGGCCATACCGCCGATCGTGGCCCGGCTTGCGGTTGACGGATCGATCGGAAAGAACAGCTTATGCCGCCGCAGCTCGCGGTTCAGTCGGTCGAGCACAACCCCGGGCTCGACCCGCGCCCGTTTGCCCTCGACATCGACCGAGACGATCCGGTCGAGATGCTTCGAGCAGTCGATGACCAGAGCGCGCGCGACGGTCTGGCCGCATTGCGAGGTGCCGGCACCCCGCGCCAACACCGGCACTCCCTCCTCGCGCGCGATTGCAATCGCCGCCGCCGCATCCTCGCGAGTGCGCGGCACGACGACGCCGAGCGGCTCGATCTGGTAAATCGATGCGTCGGTCGCATAGCGCCCACGGCTGAACGCGTCGAATAAGACTTCGCCGCGGATCTCGCGGCGCAGCCGCGCTTCAAGGGATGACCCAGTCGTATTGTCGAGTGGCATACGTTCTCTCAGAACGGTTTGACCTTCCGATCAGATACCAGTCTCTGACGGGGCGTAAAATGCCAGTCGCCCGGTGCTGTGCAAAGTGGCCCTCGATATGGAGACGTTGGCATGATCCTTGGAGTTCACCCGCTCATCGCGCTGGGCGTGCTCGCTTCCACGGCGGCGACCGATGCAGTCTATGTGCTGTTCAATGCGGCAGTCAGCGGCAGACGGCGAGTCTGGGCGGCAAATTGGAGCGCTATTTGGTATTTGTTATCGGCGTTTGCGGTCATCAGTTACACGCAAAACGCAGTCTACGTCGTCTTTGCCGCGACCGGCTCCTGGCTTGGCGCATTCGTCTCGATGACTTGGCTGCGCCGCCAACATAGCCAGGACCCACAAACCCGTCATAATCCGCCATAAATCAAGTTCCTGGGGCGGCCGCGGGGTACGTGTCAACCGCCGACGCCAGGTTCCCAGCGGTAGCGGATGTCGGGCGTTTTTTCCTCCTTGTCCGCCCCGTCTGTAAGGCGGATTGCATAGGAACTTCGCCACTAGCTTAGAGAGCCTGCTGACCGCTGAACAATAGTCCCGGCGAGGAGGGTTTCGCCAGAGGCCGCACGGCCAATTGCAAGGGGTTTAGTCGTGGTGGAACGGATGGTCGAAAATCTCGCGCTGCTCCGGGCTCAGCGATTGATAGAGCGCCTGCACCGCAGGTTTGGCCGCCTGCAACGCGTCGAGGCGGGCCGACAGGAACTGTTGCGCCCGGTCCAGCCGCTGAAGCGTCGTCAATTCTTCGTCGGGTTTTAGCTGTTGGCAGAGCTGGCGCTCACGCTGTTGTTCGCCCTGCGCGATATTCTGCAATTTGCCCCACAATGGACGCTGCTCTGGGGTCAGGTTCAGCTCGGTCTCGACATAGGCGCGGTGGGCGGCGCGCCGGGCAAGCCGATCAATACAGCGCTGCTCCGGGTTCCAGCGCATTTCCCCATGGCGCCACATTTCGCGGTGCATCATCGGTCCACCCGGCATCCCCGGTCCGCCGCCTCCCGGTTGCTCGGATGCATTCATCGGCGCCGGTGTGGGCGGCGGGTTCGGGTTCACAGCAGGCGTCTGGGCATAGACAGGTACGACGATCGCGGCGCTGGCAGCGATCGTCCCCACAAGCAGCATCCTCTTCACGAATACCTCCGTCGAAATCGGCCTTTAGGCCGTATCCGACGAACAATACGCTCGAGTGCGGGAAGCGATCCCCGGATGGACTTCTTTTGCTTTGCTGCGTTGCGACGCGCCGGCTCAAGTTTCGAGGTGACGCAAATACTGCGTAACGAAATCGCAGCCGACGAGTTGTTTGTAGGCTTCGGTCAGGCGCTGCGTGACCGGCCCCGATATCGCTCCGGCGCCGAAATTGTGGCCATTGAGGCTCCGGACGCCGCAAATGCACAGGCTTGTCGAGGTCAGAAAGCACTCGTCTGCCGTATAGGCGTCGTAAAGATCGAGATCGGTCTCGGCGAACCGGATACCCAATTCTGCGGCGAGGTCGATGACCGCTTGGCGACTGACGCCCGGCAAGACATAGCGCTCGCGCGGCGTCAGCAGCCCGCCATCGCGTACCAGAAAAATGTTGCTGCCCTGGCCTTCGGCGAGATTGCCATTGACATCGAGCAGTACCGCCCAAGCATCCGGGTTCTGGGCTTTTACCTCACGATCGGCGAGAACGAGGTTCAAATATTGGTGCATTTTGGCGCGCGGCGACAGCGAGTCGGGTGGTGTGCGGCGTAAGGATGGCGTGATCACGTCAATGCCATCGCGGAAATGCCGGGCGCGTTCACGCAATGGCAACGGCACGCATTCGACGATCACATTCGGCCCGTAATGGTCCCAATTGTCGCCCGGCACCGGGTGAATGCCGCGGCTGACCCGTTGAGCCAGCCAGTAATCTTCGCCGGGCGTCAGCAGATGCCGGTTGCGCTCGAGCACATCGGCGCTGACCGCGACCATCTCCGCCGGCGACAGGCCGGGATCGAGTTCGAGATATTTCAGCGAGCGGTAGAGCCGTGCTATGTGCTGTTCGAGACGAAACGCCTCGCCGTTGAAGCTGCGGGTCATGTCGAAGACCGCGTCGCCGCGGGTAAATCCCTGATCGCGAAACGGGATCAGGACCTCGCTCTCGCGTACGATCTTGCCGTTGAACCAAGCGACGCGCTCGTTTGCCAGCACCATATTCAGGCCCTCTTTTCAGTGCTCACGACAATTTTCCCAACTGGCCGGAGAAACGCAACGCCACGACCCCTCGCGCTGCGGTTACAACGCAGCGGCCGGCATTCCGAGGGCGTGGGCCGCGGCAACAAGGCGGGAATCGTAACTTGCCAACTCCACCGCCTCACCTTGGCTGCGCAGGAAATCCATCGTTGCAAGATGCAACGCATCCAAAGTCCGCACCGAAACCGGAAACGGCCGCAGAGCTCGCACCAAAGCCGGTTTGATCAATTCGACGAAGTTGACCAGCGCAAGCAGTGCGCGTGTGTCATCGCCGTGCGTCGCAGTCAGCCCATACGCATGAATTCGATTCCAAACCTCGTATTCGAGCAGACGGCTGGAAACCAGCGGCTGCTTCCACAGTGCCTCGGGTGGCGACCGAGATTCAAACATCAGCTGAGACAGTGCGGCTGAACTGTCGATGTAGATCACCGATCCTCGCGATCCCGGTCCAGATCCTGCATCAGCTGCTCGAAAGTCAGCCCTGGAACCGGCTTTGGCGACGGCGGGGGATCGCCCGGGTCGCTTGCCGGCGTGATCCAGCCCTCGCGTATGCCGCGCTCGATGACCGCCTCCGGCTTGCGCCGCGGTGGTACGATTTCGGCGACGACACGGCCCCGGTCGGTGATGACGACGGTTTCGCCGGCCGCCGCCAAACGGACATATTCGCTGAGCTTATTTTTCAGCACTCTGAGGCCGACCTTGTGCATGCCACCAATGTAGCCCCATGTGGCCGCAAGATCAACGTCGCGTGCCCGGCTGTGCAGCAGCACCGAAGGACATTTTCGCACCCGCTACAAGGCGAAGGTGGTCGAAGCCGCTCACCAGACGCCGGGCAGCAGGCGCCAGCGGACCTTTCGCGCGTAATCGTCGTAGCCGACCAGCTCGGTGCGCAGCATCTGATCCTCCATGCCCGTCCGCCACACCAGCCAGAGAACGCCGGCAGCACCTAGAGCGGTCGCGAGCCACGAGCCCAATACGGGCCCGCTCGCGGTCATCGCCGGAATAGCGCCGGCGTAACCGGGATGGCGCACCCAGCGATAGGGGCCCACTGCGATGACGCGCTGACCCCGATCGGGCTGGATGCGCACGGCCGAAGAAAAGAACGGGTTTGCGTCCATTGCCCACAGCATTAGCGCGAACCCGAGGATGAAGACGGCAAGGGCGATCAGCCGCAGGGACAGCGGCACATTATCGGACCAGTGAAAGCGGCCGCGGTCGATGCCGGCGATCAGCCAAAAGCCGCGCGACGTACTGTTTGAGGCGAAACGCCTTGCCGTTGAAGCTGCGGGTCATGTCGAAGACCGCATCGCCGCGGGTAAATCCCTGATCGCGGAACGGGATCAAAACCTCGCTCTCGCGCACGATCTTGCCGTTGAATCAGGCGGCGCGCTCGTTTGCCAATGCCATCGGCGGTCCCTCCGTCAGCATAACCCGTCGAAGTTCTCACAACCGACCACAGAAACGCAAACTCGGCGCTGCCGGCGATGCTTCGTTACAATGCTACGGGCATCCCGACAGCACGGGCCGCGGCGAACAAGCAAATATCTTAGCCCTCGGTTTGCCGTCTGCCTTCAGGCGATTGCATTGACATTGTAGCACGTATTGGTAGAATAAGAATCAAAATCGACGCGCTTGTCTTGGACAAGGCGGCGTAATCGAGACATGGCGTAATCGAGACATGGCTTAATCGAGACATAAAGTGGAAAAAGTTTTGGGAGGCGTAAATGAGCGACGTGCAAAGAGCTGAAGACTTCTTGAGAGAATACGGAGCAAGTTACCTCGATTACTTAAGAAAATCAAACATCAATGCGAACAATCCCAAAGAAAGCTTGGCGTAGAAGTCATACCGTCAATATATACACGCAAAGATTCTACTGGCGGAAGCGATGAATCCAGTGAGTTCAAGGAACCAGCCAAAATTGCGAGCAAGGTCCGCCAAAAGGGACTACCTATAACTATCGATAATTTCCTTCAGTTAAACGATATAGTGGGATTGACACTCGTCGTATCGTATCCCGACCAAATTGATGACGTAATCCACGTATTAGAGGAGGAGTTGAAACATGCTTCGATAATCATTGAAGAGCGCGAAAATCACCAGCGGAAAAATGGCTACTTTGCCACCCACCTCGTCTGCCGCGGTGTACAGGGCGTGGAGATCCTCAAGTGCGAGATCCAGCTCAAGACGCTTCTTCACGATGCATGGTCGGCGAAGATGCATGACCTGACATATAAGCCGGTAGGGATGCTGGATCCTCGGCTAGCAGCGCTCATGGCCTCTATCGCAGATACGATCGACTCGGTTGAAAATCAAAGTCAATTGATTCGTGGCATGATCAAAGCAAGCTGGAATGTAGAAGAGAAGGCACGAAGGGCAGCGAGACAGACCTTCCTGCGAGTTGTTCCAGCCCGGATCGAAGACAGTCCTAAATAACCCCAACTATGGATACGCCTTGAGGCGTTGGCTTGTGAGCGAGATGGAAGGCTTGCCCGGCCTGAAAGCGTAAGCGACGAGGCAGGACAGGACATGGACCATGGCGTTGATCACCGACCTGTGGCGTGAATGCTCAAGCC
>JAFAOB010000004.1 GCA_019238055.1 Alphaproteobacteria bacterium | reverse complement strand
AACGACCGGATCGTCAGCCTGCCAAACTCGCTCGTGGAAGGCTCTCCTGGCTCACGCGGGGCCTCCGGCGCGCCATCAAACTCCTCCTCAAATGTCTCCCGCTCCCAAAGCTCTGGGGATGCCTGCTAAACTGATAGATGCTTAGCAAGGGGCCCAAGAACGGACGACCGAGAATGGAAGGGCCTGAATATTCTTTGACCAAAACGATACTAGAAATGGATTTGGTCGCTTACAGTGATGTTGCGCGCCTATTGGAAGAAAATTTGAGTGTCGAAGCGGTAAAGGCGTTTCAAGATCAAATACGACATTTTGTGGATCACGGCCTCGAATTAATGGGTTTGAAAAGAGACGATATTGTTATGGCTACAGCAGGCGACAACGCCATACTGATGTTCGATGATGCGGCGACCATGCATAAATTTGCGCAAGCCGTACAGGCTCACACCATGGCTCATAATGCCGCTCTATCAATTGAATTAGCTAAAAGATGGTTTCGGATGGGTGCTGCAACGGGCACTATCCTTGTCATACCTATGGAGCACAGAATTGTTGGATCGACAATCGCCCGTGCTGTAAGATTAGAAGCTGCAGCAAAAATTGGTCAGCTGGTAGTCGATCCGCCAACATTCAATTCACTTCCAGATGAATTAAAGGAGTTATATGGCAGTGTTGATATAATCAAGGGTAAACGAAGTGAACGCTTTGAAGCTCGCCGTTGCACCCTAATCGATGTCTCGGAAACACCCGTGGGTGACCGGCTGCCTTTCGCCTCCGAGGACATGGGCGAGCAGAGCGTCAAGAGCATTGTGCGGCCGGTTCGGGTTTATGCGCTCGATCGTGGGGCGGCCGTCGATTTACCCGTTTCGCGTGCGCCAACTTTGGCTCAGCGGTGGCGATGGTTGCAGTCCAATGCCGCGACTGCGCTGGCCGTAATAGTCGCTATCGTTCTCGCGGTAATCGGTTGGCGGGTTTGGCCAGTTCCGATCCTCGCACCGCCCTCTATAACCACTGATCCGTCCATCCCCTCTCCCTCGAAGCCCTTGGTCGCACCACGCTTGTCGATCGTTGTCCTGCCGTTCGCCAATCTCAGCGACGATCCGAAGCAGCAATATTTCGCTGATGGCATCACCGAGGATCTGACGACCGATCTGTCGCGGCTCGCGGACATGCTCGTGATATCGCGCAGCACTGCATTCACCTATAAAGATAGGCCCGTCAATGCGAGGCAGATCGGCCGCGAACTGGGCGTGCGTTACTTGCTGGAGGGCAGCGTCCAGCGGTCCGGCAACAAGATGCGCATCAATGCGCAGCTGATCGATGCTGAGAACGACACGGATCTATGGGCCGAACGCTTCGACCGCGACATCGACGATCTTTTCGCCCTACAGAACGAAATCACCGGTCGGATTGCGATCGCGCTGAATGTGACCGTTCTTGCTGCTGAGGTTGCTCGTGGGATGGAGAATAATCCCGACGCGCTAGACTACATCCTTCAAGGGCGCGCCGCTCTGGCCCAGCCGCCTGGGCTGGACAACTATGGGGAGGCGATCAACTCGTTCGAGCAGGCGCTGACACTCGATCCGCAGTCCATAGAGGCGAAGGGCTGGTTGGCAAGTGCACTCGTGGGCCGGGTGTTGGATCTTCATCCAAGCTCATCCTGGGACGATTTGAAACGCGCGGAGCTGCTGGCAAACCAAGCTTTGGCAGGATCGCCCGGCAGCATGACGGCCCATCTAGCCAAAGGGCAATTGCTGCGAGTAGAGAGGCGCTGCGAGGAGGCCATTCCAGAATTCGAGATGGTGATCGCCTCAAATCGCAATTCGCCGGGAGCTCTCTTCGCTCTTGGCGAGTGTAAGCTGTTAACGGGATCAATAGATGAGGCAATCCCATTAGAGGAGCAGGCGGTCCGTCTTGGCCCGCGCGATCCCTACGTCTTCAACCGTTATCTCGTGATTGGCAAGGTGCATTTACTGCAATCGCGCATTGAAGAGGCAATCGTATGGCTGGAAAGGGCGCGGATCGGTAATCCGGGATCACCCTGGCCCTGCCTTTGGCTTGCCTCTGCATATGCGCTCAAAGGCGAGGCCGATCGTGCCGCCACCGAACTCGACGAGGCCCGCAGGTTGTTGGGCGAAGATTCTTTGCCGAGCATCGCCCAGATGGAGGCCCATGGATATTGGGGTGTTCCGAAGATCCACGCCTTGTTTGAAACGACCTATTTCGCTGGTCTGCGCAAGGCCGGGGTGCCGGAGGAATAGGCTGGCGGACCCGGGCTTGCAGAGATCGCGTGAGTGGACTATGTGACTACGTGTGGTCACATAGGGGCCCCGGTGAAAACGTTGTCGTTGCGCGACGCCAAGGCCTCGCTGTCTGCAGTGGTCGAGGCAGCCGAGCGCGGCGAGGCGACGACAATTACTAAACATGGAAAGCCGGCCGCTGTCATCGTCCCGGTCGAGGACGCCCGTCGACTCTATCCGGCCGGTCGGCTGAGCTTTGCCGATCTCCTGATGAGGATTCCAGAGGATCTCGAAACCGAGCGCGATCCATCGCCGATGCACGTACCCGATCTGTGAGCGGCTGGCTCCTCGACACCAATGTCGTGAGCGCCTTTGGTCCGGGAAGGCGGCCCTATGACGACCTGAGGAAATCCGAAATAATGTCATTCCGGGGCGCGGGCAGTGCCCGCGAGCCCGGAAACCATGACCCACTAGTTTCGCGAAGTCCTCGTAGGTGGTGTTCATGGCTTCCGGACCTGCCCTTCGGGCATCCCGGAATGACAATCCTGTGGATACACGCCTTCTCAAAGCGTTCCCATGCCGCGCAAAATCATCATCGATACCGATCCCGGCATTGATGATGCCGTCGCACTGCTATTGGCGCTGGCCTCACCAGAGGAATTGGAGGTATTGGGCATCGTTACAGTCGCCGGCAATCTGCCGCTGGCACTGACCGAGCGCAATGCCCGGCGCGTCTGCGAATTGGCTGGCCGCGCGGATATCGCCGTTTATGCCGGCTGCGCCCGGCCACTATTGCGCCCGCTGGCGACGGCAGCTGCGATTCACGGCGACACTCTCGGCGAGAGGCTCGGCCTACCCGAGCCGGCAATGCCGCCGCAGGCACGGCATGGTGTCGATTTCATCATCGAGGTGCTGCGCGGCGCCGAGCCGGGTTCCGTCACCCTGTGCGCGCTCGGGCCGTTAACTGATATCGCGATGGCATTGGTCAAGGCGCCGGACATCGCCGCCCGGATCGGCGAGTTGGTCATGTTGGGCGGAGCCGCGTTCGAGATCGGCAATGTGACGCCGGCGGCCGAGTTCAATATCCATGTCGATCCGCACGCCGCCGCGATCGTGCTCGGCAGCGGGGCGCCGATTACGATGATCCCGCTCGACGTCACCCATCAGGTGCTGAGTACGCCGCCGCGCCTAGCCGCGCTGCGCGCGCTATCCAACCATAACGGCTCGGCGGTTGCCGCCCTGCTCGACAGCTTCGAGGCAGCCCGCACCAACCGGTTCGGAGCGCGCGGCACGGCACTGCACGATCCATGCGTGATCGCCTATCTACTGTGCCCAAAGTTGTTCCGGGGCCGCAAGGTCAATGTTGCGGTCGAAACGGCAAGCCCGCTCACTCTTGGCATGACGGTCGTCGATTGGTGGGGCGTTACCGATCGCGTTCCCAACGTCGATTACATGACCGAGGTCGAGGCTGACCGGCTTTACGCTCTGCTGGCCGATCGATTGGTGCTGCTGCCATAGCGGCGGGGACCGGGTTTGACTTGCTCCCCGACACCTCTACAATGCGCCGCGCCGATAACTTGATTGGGGAGCAGGTCAATGATCTTTGAGATGCGCACCTACCGGCTGCAGCCGGGGTCGGTGTCGGAGGCCGAGAAGCGTTTTGGGGAAGCCCTCACCGAACGCGTCAAGGTATCGCCGCTTGGCGCCTTCTTTCACACCGAAGTCGGGCCGCTAAATCACATCATCCACATCTGGCCCTATGACGATCTGCAGCATCGCACCCGGGTGCGCTCGCAGTCGATCCCGAACTGGCCGCCAAAGATCCAGGAATTCATCGTCGAGATGGAGAGCAAGATCGTCATTGCGGCCCCGTTCTGCCCGGCCTTTACGCCGCGCCAGCACGGCAACCTCTATGAGATCCGCACCTACACGATGCTCCCCGGATCGGCCCCGACTGTCGTCGAGCGCTGGGCCGAACGGATCGAGGGGCGGACCAAACTGTCGCCATTGGCCGCCGCAGGCCATACCGAGTTGGGCCCGTTGAACCAGTGGATCCATATCTGGGCCTACAAGGACGCCAATGAGCGCGCCCGCATCCGCGAGGAATCGCGCAAGGACGGCAGCTGGCCGCCCGCCACCCGCGGCATGTTCATCAAGCAGGAGAACATGCTGGTCGTCCCGGCGTCGTTCTCGCCGCTGCGCTGATACCCAAAGCCGGCCGCCCCCTTACCCTCCCGCTCCGCGGGTCCCTCCCTCTCCCCGCATGCGGGGAGAGGGGTTGGGTGAGGGGCCGATCAGTTCATGTCCGCTGGGTGACGGCGCTCCTTGGATTGAGGCTCTGAATGTGCCCGCTCTCGGTGCCGGCGGTCGGATCGATGACCGCGTTGATCAGCGCCGGCTTGCCTGACGCAAGCGCATCGCTCAGCGCTTTGGTGAGGCCGGGCGTATCGGTTACGTGGTAGCCGGCGCCGCCGAACGCCTCGATTATTTTGTCGTAGCGCGCATCCCGCAGGAGGCCGGTTGGTGAATATGCACTGCCGGCCGGGTCGCCGCGGTAGACGCCGTTATTGTTAAAGATGATCGTGACCACCGGCAGTCCGTAGCGGCAGATCGTTTCGATCTCCATGCCGCTAAAGCCAAAGGCGCTGTCGCCCTCGATCGCAATGACAGGCTTGCCGGTCACCGCGGCGGCGCCAATCGCATAACCCATGCCGATCCCCATGACGCCCCAGGTGCCGCTGTCGAGCCGGTGACGCGGCACACTCATGTCGATGATGTTGCGGGCAAAGTCGAGGGTATTGGCGCCTTCGTTGACGATATAGACATCCGGGTGCGTGGCGAGCGCATTGCGGACGGCGCGCAGCGCGCTCGAAAAGTTCATCGGGCTCGGATCGGCATTGAGCCGCGCTGCCATGCGTTCGATGTTCTGCTGCTTGCGCCGGCCGATCTCGTCCATCCAGGCCGCCTGGCGCTTGATTTGTCCGGGCTTTATCGTGGCATTGAGGGTTGCGAAAGCCGATTTGATGTCGCCGACGACCGGCGCCGCAATCGCCCGATTGCTGTCGATCTCGGTTGGCAAGATGTCGATCTGGACAAAGCGCGTGGCTTCGGACCACAGCGGCGGCCGGCCATGCGACAACAGCCAATTCAGGCGCGCACCGGCGAGCAGTACGACATCGGCATTGCCGATCGCATAGGAGCGGGCGGCCGCTGCCGATTGCGGATGATCGTCGGGCAGCAGGCCCTTGGCCATTGACATCGGCAGAAACGGAATTCCGGTGGTCTCGATGAACGACCGGATTTCCTGATCCGCCTGCGCATAAGCGGCACCCTTGCCGAGGATCGCGAGCGGGCGCTGCGCCGAGGCCAATAATTCGATGGCGCGCGCAATGGCTTCCGGTGCCGGGGGCTGCGGCAGCGCCGGGTCGACGACCTTGACGAGCGACTTCCTCGCCGTTGCGACATCGAGGGCTGAGCCCAGCACCTCTGCGGTCAAATCGAGATAGACGCCACCCGGCCGGCCGGAGACGGCGGCGCGGATCGCCCGCGCAATCCCGACGCCGATATCCTGCGGCCGGTTGATCCGGTAGGCTGCCTTGGCATAGGGCCTGGCGGCATTCAGCTGGTCGAGTTCTTCGTAATCGCCTTGCTCGAGATCGACGATCGCCCGGTCGCTCGACCCGCTGATCATGATCATCGGAAAGCAGTTGGTCGTGGCGTTGGCCAAGGCAACCATCCCGTTGAGAAAGCCGGGGGCCGAGACGGTCATGCAGATCCCCGGCTTCTGGGTCAGGAATCCGGCAATCGCGGCCGCGTTTCCAGCCGATTGCTCATGGCGAAAGCCGAGATATCGGATGCCCTCCGCCTGCGCCAAGCGCAGCAGATCGGTAATCGGGATGCCGGCCACCCCAAAGATCGTGTCGACCCCGTTCAGCTTCAGCGCCTCCACCACCAAGTGGAAGCCGTCCGTCATATTGCCCGGCATGTCTTCAGGCATTTCCGCAGCGCTCATATCGTCCACCCTTCCCGAGCCGTTTTGCCCGAAATGATCGGCGCCAGCCGAGTTTCCCGTCCTATAGCATCAATCTCCGCGGCGAGTCGCCTCGGTGGTAGAAGGTAAATTTGTTGCACGGAGAACCAAGCCATGCCCTTGACAACGGATGAAGGACTTTTGGCACTGAGCAGGGAAATCATTGCCACGTTTGATAAAATCAACAGCGGTGTTCATCCGGGGTTCAGACCCGTTCATGCGAAAGGCATCCTGCTGACAGGCGTGTTTACCCCGGCGTCACAAGCCGCTTCGCTGACGCGGGCGCCGCATCTGCAGCGGAATTCCACTCCGGTGACGGTCCGCTTCTCGGATTTCGCGGGGATACCGACCATTGCCGATAATGATCCGCAGGGTGCCAGCCCGCGCGGCTGTGCGGTTCGCTTCCACCTGGGCGAGCATGTTCACACCGACATCGTCGCTCATTCGGTCGACGCCTTCCCGGTGCGCACCGCGGAGGGCCTCTTGGAGTTCCTCAATGCATTGATTGCGACCGATCCTGCCGGGCCGCACCCGAATGCCATCGAGCAGTTCCTTGGCGCGCATCCCGCGGCTTTAACATTTGTTCAGATCCCCAAACCCATTCCGACCAGCTTTGCGAAGGAATCTTTCTTCGCAGTATCCGCATTCAAGTTCATCAACGCGGACGGCATCAGCCGATACGGGCGCTACCGGATACTGCCTGCGGCAGGCAACGAGTATCTTGACGAAGCCGAAGCCACGGCACTCAGTCCAAACTTTCTGTTCGATGAAATCAGAGAGCGAATGGCAAAGGAACCCGTCAGGATTCGCGTATCCGTACAGTTGGCCGAGGATGATGATATCACTGACGATGCCACGATCCGTTGGCCCGAGAAGCGTCGGCAACTCGCATTCGGCGAAATCATTTTGGACCAGATCGCTCCGAATAACGCCAGCGAACAGCAGCACATCATCTTCGATCCGATCCCGCGGGTGGATGGCATCGAAGCTTCGGCCGATCCTCTCTTCGAGCCACGAGCAAACAGCTATCTGATGAGCGGAAGGCGGCGCAGGGCGGCCGGAGTGCATTAGCCCGCACGGCGATTACGCTTCGCTCACCCCGCTCTACACCCGCGGTGATTGGTCCGAACCGTCGTGCGCCGACTTCAAAAAACATTACCTGATGTTTCGATCGTGTATGCATTGAGTATTTAAGTAATGCTCACGTATACAGGCATAATTCGATCGCCATTTCTTTCCAGTGCCATGATCAATAAGTTGGGGGCATCGCGCAGTACCTTGGTTATCATGTCAAGCACCTTTTCCTGCCCACCTACGAAAGTGCCCTCGCGATATGTGAACGGTGCCAGAGTTCCCGCAAGATAATCGGGAATGCGAATGAGGGCATCATACCAGGACTGCTTAGGAGATCGATGGTCAGGAAGTGGGTTACCGAAGCTAATCTGGACGTCTCGATGATGCACTCTACGTTGCTGACAGATCGCCGAGTAATTTATCAAATAGAGATCGTTAGCGATCTTATCATATGCCGAAATGATGGAATCACGATCAGAAAACCAACCAATGATACGAGGTGTCATGAACTTAGTAATGAGATAACTGATTACGGTTACTATATTCATGACTAAGAACATGTCTGCAAAAAGATATGCCTTAAACGACTGAGAATCTGCGCGTCGTCGTAGCCGCTGCATTCTCTTTATTAAATCCGTATGTTTCTCGGAATCTTGCCACTGCCGCATGATCGCGAGGTTGCCGTCTATGGCTAGCTTCGCTAGTTCCCGGTTAACATTGGGGTTCCGCTCCTTTGTCACGATAAAGCACAGCGACAACCGTCGACTGTCCCGCAAGCAGGCGATGGTGTGTTCATCAATCAGGTTGGTCTTTTTAAGGTCTCGTGGGATAGCGGCCGCAATCTCAGCCCAATGCGCTAAAGGGGCCTGCTCGTCTATCGGGTATATTGTGAAGCACAAGCAATCGTTCGGCCGTGTCGGATCGTCGATTACGTAATCCGACGCGATGATCCAGCCCTTCGTTGGGTTCCGGGCAACAAAATTCTGAAAGCGCTTCTGGGGATCATCTTCGATCAGTGCCTCGAGCATCGCCCACAGGTCTTCACTGCTTCCTGGAGTCGCGGTCACAGCTTCATCTCGTCTACCGATACAAAAACCCGCTTGTCGAGGACCGTGGTATACCATATACCTTAGCCATGTCCGGAGCCAGCCCGCGCCCTGTCGAAAAATTAGAGCGGCCCACCCTTGACGTGCCGCGGCTCGACACCGGCAGCACTTACGCCAAGGAAGCGTATGCCGCGCTGAAGCGGGCGATCACCGCGATGGATATTTATGACCACATGCACGAGATCCGGCTCGACGAGCGGCGCTTGTCCGAGGATCTCGGGGTCAGCCGCACGCCGATCCGTGAGGCGATGACTCTGTTGGAGCAGGAAGGTTTCGTCCGCACCCGTCCACGCCGCGGCATCTATGTCGTGCGCAAGACCAAGCGCGAGATCGTCGAGATCATCACGGTCATGGCGGCGCTCGAAAGCATAGCCGCACGGCTCGCAGCGCTAAACGCGGCCGATGACGACATTCACGAATTGCGCCGCCTGATGGACGCATTTCACAACAGCCCCGATGGGCAAGACGGCGGCGGCGAGCGACTCGAGGAATATTCCGACGCCAATATCGCCTTTCACCAGGCGATCATCCGCATGAGCGGGTGTTCTCTGATTGCCGAGATGACCGAGAACCTGTTCATTCACATGCGCGCGATCCGCAAGATCACGATCCATCAGGATAATCGCGCCGCGCGCTCGATCATCGACCATATGCGGATCATCGAGGCGCTCGAACGCCGCGACGCTGAACTCGCCGAGCGACTGGCGCGCGAGCACACGCTGGGGCTTGCCGCGCATGTCGAGCAGCACGGCGATTTTCTCGATACGGCGCGCGAGGATGCTTAAGTTTCACCCCCAACCGTCACCCCCGCGCCAAGCGGGGGTCCAGGACTGCAGCTCCGGCCTGAGGCCCTGGATTCCCGCTTTCGCGGGAATGACGCCGTGATAGGAACTGAACTATGAGCAAGGCTCTGGAAGGTGTTCGGATTCTCGATTTTGGCCATGTCCAAGCGGGGCCGACTGCGACCCAGCTGTTGGCATGGATGGGCGCCGATGTGATCAAGATCGAAATGCCCGGCCGCGGCGATATCACGCGCGGCCAGTTGCAGGACGTCAAAGGCGCCGATAGCCTTTATTTCACGATGCTGAATTCGAACAAGCGCAGCATCACCGTCAATCTGAAGGCGCCGGGCGGCCGCCGGATCATCGAGGATCTCGTCAAGCGCTGCGATGTGATCCTCGAAAATTTTGGGCCGGGGGTGCTCGATCGGCAGGGCTTCACCTGGGAGCGCTTCCAGGAATTGAACCCGCGCGTCATCTACGCCTCGATCAAGGGGTTCGGCCCCGGCCCTTATGCCGATTGCAAGGCCTATGAGAACGTCGCGCAATGCATGGGAGGCTCCGCGAGCACGACCGGCTGGGAAGACGGCCCGCCAACGGTGACCGGTGCGCAGATTGGCGACAGCGGCACCGGTGTGCACACGATCGCCGGCATTCTCGCCGCGCTGTTTCAGCGCGAGCGCACCGGCCGCGGTCAGCGCGTCGAGGTGGCGATGACTGATGCCGTCTTGAATCTCTGCCGGGTCAAGATGCGCGACCAACAACGCCTGCAGCACGGGCCGCTGCCCGAATACCCGAACAAGGAATTTGGCGACGCGGTGCCGCGCGCCGGCAATGCCTCGGGCGGCGGTCAGCCGGGGGCTGCCTTGCGCTGTGCGCCGGGCGGCCCCAACGACTGGGTCTATGTGATCATTCAGCCGCCGAGTTGGGAGCCGCTGATGCGGCTCTGTGGGCGTGAGGAGCTGATCGACGATCCCGGCTATGCGACGCCGCAGGCGCGCTTGCCGAAAATTCCGGAATGCTTCTCGATCATCGAGAAGTGGACGATGACCAAGACCAAATTCGAGGTCATGCAAGCCTTGAACGAGGTCGACGTGCCGTGCGGCCCGATCCTGTCGATGAAGGATATCTACGAAGACAAGTCGCTCTACGAGCGCGGCTATCTGGTCGAGCTCGATCACCCGACCCGCGGCCGTTATGTTCAGGTCGGCTCGCCGATCAACCTGTCGGACTCGCCGGTCGAAGTGAAACGCTCGCCCTTGTTGGGCGAACACACCGACGAGATCCTCGGCTGGCTCGGCTACAGTAAAGATGAGATCGTCAAATTGCGCGACGAAAAGGCGATCTAGCGTGCAGCCAAATTCCCCGGTTGCTCGTAGGATGGGCTGACCCCGGACTTGATCCGGGGGAAGCCCATCGGCGCTGCGCATTTCCGGAGGTGGATTTCGCTCTGCGCAATCCACCCTATAAGGTGAGTGGAACATCAACATGCGTTCGCAGCTGACGCACGACCGGCGCATTCATCCGGGGTCGGGCCGCCGGCGCGGGTCTGATCATCCCAAAGGCCGTCAGGTCGATCCCGCAGCGCTGGCTGAGGTCCAGGCCTTGCTCGGCGAGCGCGAGCGCCGCCGCGACCTGCTGATCGAGCATCTGCATTTGCTGCAGGACCATTACGGGTGCCTGCACGCGCGCCATATGGCGGCGCTCGCCGAAGAGATGCGGCTGGCGTTGGTCGAGGTTTACGAGGTCGCCTCGTTCTACGCCCATTTCGACATCGTCATGGACGACGAGCCGGCGCCGCCGCCGCTCACGGTGCGGGTCTGCGACAGCCTCACCTGCGCCCTCATGGGCGCCGATGCGCTGCTTGCGGCGCTGTCGAACGCGCT
>JAFAOB010000364.1 GCA_019238055.1 Alphaproteobacteria bacterium | reverse complement strand
AGCGCTCAAATGGCAACACGAGTTCGTCGCCCAGAACGCACCAAAAGGCAATAGGTTTTGGTTGGAATTCGCTTTCCCGTTTTAGCCCGAAGTTTTTACTTATAAATATTTTAATGAATTGATATTATTACACATTTTACGCGGCTGAATATATCGCAAGCTATATCTACCAGATTTTTGCTGGCACCGTCAACTTGTGCGGCTGAGGTCGAGGCAGCAATTGGTCGATACAAACGCGTGATCGGCGATACCCTTCGATCGCGAACTGACGAGACCGAGGCCACCGAAGTCGCCATCGCTGCTGCCGCCTTGAACCGGATGCTGGAATTCGGACGTCCAAACTATGTCCGGATCGCATAAACCCAGGCGAAGTTAGTGTCACCGCATTTGCGTGCCCCATCCGTGCAACACGGTCAGTATCGTGCCAAATGACCCACTAGGTTGGGCACCCGGGTACTCAGCTGGCAATAAACCTGGTGGAAGCGGAATGGTCTGCTCCTTGTGCTCAAATCGCGCCAATGGTAAATTTTTACCGTTACAGCGTGCGTGGGGAGCGATCATATGACTGGGTTGGCGCGCGCACCTTGCACTTATGATGAAGTCGATACCGCGACGTTTGACGCGTCTCAACGGTTCGCCATGTGGCGTGAAACCGGGTCACTCCCGATGACCGCTGAGCCCGTCGACGCTGATGGTCGCCAGCACTTCCGTATCCGCCTGCGCAAACTAAGCGGGGTTTCCGGCCGCTTTACCGACCTTACCGCGACTCCGCTGACACTCACGCGCGAAAATAGGCACCATGCGCGAGACGGATTGGACATGGTGAGCTTAACGCTGATGCTCGGACCACACGCCCAGCATCAATTTGGGGACAGCGGAAAGCTGACGGTCGTTCAGCCAGGCCAGATTTTGATTAAGGATTTCACTCGACCTGCCACCGCCCGCTGGCATACATCTTCTCGCAGCCTCAACCTTCACCTACCGCGCATCACCGTCGAAAATGCAGTCGGCGACAAGGTCAAGCGCCTGCATGGCGCTGTGCTGTCTGGCGAAGGGCTTTCGCCAATGCTCGAGGCGCAGCTTAGAGTGCTCGCGAAAATTGCCTCGAGCCCTAAGAACACAATGCGGACCGCCGCGCTGGACGCAACGGCCGAGTTGGCGGCGAGCGTACTTCGATACGAGCTGGGTGTGCCGATCGAGGATGAGGCGAACGATGCCGGAATATTTGTTGCGGCGCAGATGGTGATCAGACGACACCTGAGCTCTAACGATCTGAACCCGGAGCTGATTGCCCGCCAACTGCACTGTTCACGCGCCCATCTCTACCGAGTCTTTGCCGCACGAGGCGAAGCCGTGGCCAAATATGTACGCGAACTTCGTCTTCAACGCGCGTACGAGCTACTCACCCGCAATGATACCCGCAGGGTGCAAATTGGCGATATTGCCTACCACTGCGGCTTTGAGGAGCCTGCGCATTTCACGCGACTATTCCATCAACGCTTCGGCCTCACCCCCAGTGAGCTGAGGTCCAGCGGCAGCCCGCCGATTGTTGGAGAGGGCACCGTCAACTTAAGCCAGTCGGAACCCTGCTCTTGAAATTTTAGGTCACAAGCGCACGGTCCAAGCTGAGTTTTAATATCCAATCTGCCGGCTCTGACGCAAGATTATTACCAAATTCTGTTTCGAAATCCGCTAACTTGACGGTGCCCCGCAAAGAGTGGCCGGTCGAGTTCAAGATGCCGCAACTCGGCTCGGGTTCCGATGTTGCCGCAGTGATGACAGCTCTCATACAGGCGGTCTCGGAGGGCAAGGTTCTGCTGAGCCAGGCGGTCGAGTTTGGCAAATTGCTTGAGATGTACGCTCGTATGGCTACCACCGCCGACATGCCGTGGCTGGAAAACCTGACCGACGAGCAGTTGGAGGCGCAGATTTTACGGCTAAAACGCGAGCTGGCGGTCGACACCGGGTGGCAGGATGAAAGTAAGCCCAGCGATGAATGACGGTCCTGGCGGCTATCTAAATCAGTTCATACAAGACGGTGACCGTACATTATGGCTCCAGACCCAAGACGCAGATTGTCTAATAAATCCGAAACCGACCCAAACCAGACACGCAAATCCGCCAATCTGCCGGCTCGCTGAACAGTTCAGCCAGGGTATACCCGAAAGACACACCTAATTCGGTTGTACCCGGTCGTGGTTAGCTCGGTGAGCCTCATCTGGATCGATTTGTTCGGACTCCCGCCTGTCACCACCGCGCTGAGGCTGCGGGCCTCCTTGCTCGCGGTGTTGCTGCTCAAGTCCTTCAGCGTAGTTGTGCCAATAACGTTCATCATCCCGCCGCCGATAGCGCCGCGCCTGATCTTCGAGCCGCCACGCATCCTC
>JAFAOB010000296.1 GCA_019238055.1 Alphaproteobacteria bacterium | reverse complement strand
GGTCGGCAAAGCCCACGTCATCGAACACGGCGCCGAGCCGGTCGCGCAGCAGCATATACGGGTTGCCGCGGCGGAACGCGGCCCGGGCGATGCGTGCGGTGTCGTCGGGCACGGGTGGGAGCGGCTGTTGCGGACGGAGCGACATGGAAATGGCCTCCGGAGAGAAACTCTATCCAATACCTCTACCCTCACACCGCCCGCCGACTTCGCCAACAGTGTCTCAAGGTTTTCGATAAATTTTCTTGCTCCTATAAAATCAATGGCTTACATTTGCCGTAAGTTACGATCGAAACTCACCTCCGAAAAACGGCTTGTCCGCTATGCCCGCATATCCACCTACGGGCAGACACTCGACAGCCAGCTTGAGCAGCTTCGTGCCGCCGGATGCAGCAGCCGAAACATCTACCGCGAGAAGGTGACAGACGCGCGCGCCGACCGACGCGAACTGCTCCGTATGCTCGACCGCCTCGCCCGCAGTACCTTCGATCTGTTCGAGATCATCGAGCAGATTGTGGAGGAAGGTGCAATTCCGCTCCCTTGCGGAGCCGTGGGCCGACATCGGCACCAGCACCGGGCGACTGATGATTACCGTTCTCGGCGGGCTAGCGGACGTGGAGCGCGATCTTATCCGCACCCGCACCGCCGAGGGCCGCAGCCGGGCGCAAAAGCGCGGGCAGCGCATGGGCCGGAACCGAAATTGACCGAAGCGCAACGGGCCGAGGCCCGCCGCCGCGCCGAAGGTGCTGCGCTTGCTGAACAGGCGCGCAGCTACGGCGTCGGCAAGAACACGATTTCTCGCCTCAACTCTTAAACCTCTTGCGTTGCGTGCATATCCCACTCTGCGCTATGCGCAGCCGTGGCACGCACCATGAACACGGGAGCACTCGCGGTACTTGAATACTGGGAGAGTCGCCACTTCTCGCCAAAATTTTATTGTTCACAAAACATTAACGGGTGAGACCCTTCATCATTCGGCTCACTGTCTTGAGAAGAAGCCATTGATGACCAATCACGAGAGAGCAGTTCAAATCCGTGACTGCGTTCGACCGTTAATCGACAAGCATGGCTGTGAGATTGGTGATGATAATGCGAGGCGCTACGTACGGGAACCGTTCAGTTTCACGTGGCGCGACCCGGAAGCGGGCGGACTACCGGGTCTGTTTGAGGTGTGGAAACAGCCCGGCGGCAAGATGATGAGCCTTGAATGGGCTGAAAACGACTCCTCTAAGTTAATTTGCTTTAGGCCCGGTGACTGGATAAACGGATTGGACTAGCTGCTGCTTTGACTTCAAACAGGTCGTGATCATTGTGATGCGGTGCGGTCAGGCAACCTGAGCCACTGGCAGCATGCGCGCGAAAATTTGTAGGCGTACAGCCGGTCGGAGCTCATGGATGTGGATTTGGTACTCGTTTGCATTATCGGCCCGCTGATGCTGCTCGGTCTCGCAGGGGCGGGGATCGGCTGGCTCATCTGTCGCCGCCACCACCCCGTACACCCTCAGCAAACCAACACAATGATGCCCCCAAAGCTGCGCCGGCAGCATCTGGCAGCGGCAAGCCTGATGGTGTTCATTAAAACCAATCGCTTCAAACCCGAAGAGCCGCAGTATTACGCGACGCAGCCGGTGCGTTTGCCGGTGACGACAAGCGACAGCGCGAAATTGATCGGCGCGGCGCTCGCCGGGCTGGGCACGATCTGGCGCAATGGCTACCACTACAAAAGGCCGGTGTGCTTTTGCTCCGTCTCTATCCGGTCGCAACAGCGCAGGATGGTTGTTCAATAAAAAAGACGATGCGCGCCGGGTCACGCTGATGCGGACGATCGATCAGCTCAATCTCCGCTTTGGCCGGGACACGGTCAGTTTTGCCGTTGCCGGTCGCAAGCGGCCATGGACGATGCAGCGCGCCCGGCTTTCGCCCTGCTACACGACGGCATGGCATGACCTGCTGCGGGTCTAGGGACGCGCTGCGGCTTGACAATGGTGAGGTCGTATCATCGCCGGAGAGAAAATGCGTTACACAAGGGGCCTCGAAGCGGAAGAGGTCGTCAAATGAGCCAGATCGCCGAGCAGTTACAGCTCTTCGACGAGGTCACCCTTGATACTATCACAGTTCCACCCGCTCACAGCCGTGCGAGAGCAGCACCGCGTCGCCGCGCCAGAGCCGCCGATGCCGGCAAGCCGACCGTCGTCGACGAGATGCTTCGCTTATGGGCGAAGGCAAAGCCCCGAGATCGGAAAAAGCTGCTCGTCACAATCGACCAGGCGCATCGCCCGCACAAGCAAACAGCAAAGCCCGCCGGCCGGGTAACAGCGGGGGCGGCCAGCGCCAGCGACAAGCGCGTCAATGCTGCGATCGCCGCAACAAGGCGCTCACCCCGGAGGAGATAGCCGTCTTTGCGGAATGGTTTGGCGACTACCGCAACGACCTGATCGATGAGGGTGCGCCGAGCCCGGGTGGCGGAACTGGCGTGCGGCTGACCAAAATCGTCGATAGCCGTTAGACTCGGCGGTGCGCACACGCCTAGCCGCCGGCGGTATCGATCGCCACTTTGACACCCTCGTAAGCACTTGACTTTATTTATTCCCCGTTTGGGGATCAACGAGCTGTTAAGTCGCCGAGGGCATAGCGTCGGTTGTTAGCTAGACAACGGGATGCTCGAACGCTGGCAAGGGCGCTTGGATCACGGCCGCGTCCGCAACGACACAGGGCGTTATTGTGGTTCTTGCTATTATCTATTATCTGGCAAGCGGGCCAGAAACTCATACCCCGATTGTTTGCCGTCCGCGAAGCCGAACTCGCCGCGGCATTGCGCCGAGCTCGTTTCGAGCGGGCCTTGCTCCGCTTGTTCGACGCGCTTTTATGGATCGTCGGTGCCGCTTGGCTCGCGCAAACCTGGGATCTCGATCTCGTCAACCCGGCACCGGGTAGCATCGAACGCTTGTTTGTGCGTCCTGTCCTGGAAGCGGCGCTGACGATCGCAGGCGCCTGGATCCTGTGGACGGCGCTCAGCGCCATCATCGATGAAAAGATGCCGCAAGCGATGGGGCCGGGAGACGAAGACGAACGCGTAACGGATCAGGTTTCGCGGGTCGGCACTTTGTTGCCGCTGATCCGCAACGTGGTTCTGATTGGCGTGGCCATCGTTGCGATCATCGTCGCTTTGTCCACACTTGGTCTCAATGTCGGGCCGTTGCTGGCGGGATTGGGGGTCGTCGGTATCGCCGTCGGCTTTGGGGCCCAGACTCTGGTGCGCGATGTGATCTCCGGCATCCTTTTTCTGATGGAGGATGCGTTTCGCGTCGGCGAATACCGATGCCGGCTGGCTCAGAGGTACCGTCGAAGGGATGTCGTTACGCTCGGTTCGGCTGCATCATCAAAATGGCCAGGTTCACACGATCCTATTTGGCCAGGTTCAGGCGGTCACCAATTTCAGCCGCGACTGGTCGGT